>CAYIBO010000010.1:0-19495 GCA_964361545.1 uncultured Candidatus Bathyarchaeia archaeon | reverse complement strand
GACCATTCCGTCGGCAGTAACCTTGGGGAGGTGGAATGTAACAGGTGTGTTTCTTAACGACTACGACTATGGCCGCCTAGTCCACACAATAAGAGTGGAACACATCAAGACGGCCTCCCTCGCCACGACCGGGGAAGCGGGGCAAGGGAAAACCCTGACAGTTCAGGGCACGCTAGCCTATATGTCCAACTCGTCTGCAGCCGGGGCCGCAAACGCCACAGTTTTCGCTGTGGACGCGGGTTCGCCCCCGGGTCCCATCTCTTCCATAGGGAGCCCATCGACCGGCCTCTACATTTCCAACATCACACTTACAAACGGAGTCTTCACACAGAACCAACCACTGATAATTTTCTTCACGGTAGTGAATCCCACTCTCTCGACAGCATTCTCAGCAAATGTGACGATCGATCACGAATGGTACGACGGCCCTGGTGGCGACCATGGAGCAACAGTGACCTTTCCTCTCACCTTTGGGCACGAACCGTTTACACTGTCGCCTTCCTCAGTATACAGAATGGATGTGAGCCTGACCTCCAGCGGAATTCAGATAACTGTCAAAAGCGTGACATTCGGGAACCCGATTACGCTGGACCTAAGCACTGGTTCCTCGGGCGCTTCTTCCTCTCGCCAGCACTTCGGAACCTTCAAGATTGCAGTCACCAGCAAACCAACTGCAGGAGGCACCACCATAAACTTCCTCCGATCCCCGACATACGCCTACGTACTCCACGCTCCACTGCTACCCAGCAGGCTGTTGGGATTCAGTCCGACCGTAACCACGGCTTCCAACGGAAGCTTCTCGACAACAATCGCCGCAGACAAACTACTTGGTGCTCGAAAATTGGCAATATTCGTACTGGTTCGTGATGTAAATGGAATCGCCCTCGGAAAAGACCAGACCACGACCGTAACTGATTCCACGTTACTGACGCCCACTGCCGACATACCGGGCGAGGTTACAGTGAAACAATCGGTCACGATCACCCTCAACCTGGAGAGCAAATCGACAGTCCTGCCCATCACACTGACCGTGAACTTGGATCTCTCCGGATCTGGAACTGTAGCCACTAGGACCATAACAATTCAGCCCGGGACCACACAGCCGGCCGAGTTCACTTTCACAGCACCCGCTGCAGCAGGTTCCTACCTCCTAACCTTCTCATCTCCACAATACGGCGCCCCACTCCTACCGAAAACTCTCAACGTTGTGCTGTTGCAGAGCAGCCTCCAGATTCTCATACCAGCGATTATCGGCCTCGTCTCAGCCCTCGCAATACTCGGGTACTATCTCATTAGGAAACAGCCAGAAACGGAAATGGAGGAGAAGAAACGTCCCTCGCCCGGCAAGCCCTCAAAACCCCAACAGGGCTCGTCGAGCTCGAAATCCTTAACTCGAAGCTAGAGACTCTTGCAGCAATCTGGTCCTACTGAAATGGAGTCGGGTCCCGAAGAGATATCTTCAGAATCCCTGCCACCTGCTGCTCCGCCGAGGGAACGGAGCCCAGGAGGATTATTCTACGAGTGTATCAATTGCCTCTCAAGACTCACCGCGGATCAACTGGCCATGACTCCAGAGATAAAATGCCCTTTCTGCGGCTACAGAATCCTCAGGAAAGTTCGCCCGCCAATTGTAAAGCACGTGAAAGCCCGATAGAACTCCCTAGGATCCTAAAGCCCGCAGAACTACTTTCTTCCAGAGTTCCCCCTAACATCCTGGATAGGGGTGGCCATGAAGGTTTCTGTCATACAGTGGGCCTTGGAAGCCAACCTCATGCGAATTCGGTGGCGTGAGCGAAATCAGCACAGTCCAGCTATAGTGCCGCGTCGTACCTGCCAAACACAATATACTTCTTCAGAGTCCTCACTCGGCGATTCGACTTGAGGCCACTCAACTGCTTTAGCATCGAAGCAGCCTTGCCAGGGTTCGCCCGCAGCACCATGATGAACCGTATCATCCGAGCATCCGCAGGAGCCTACAAAGGCCTCGAAAAGGAATATAGCCATTCACTAGAAAACGCGGCTAAGCTCGGGGTTTTCCAACACTGCCAGACCAAGTAGCTGACAAGTACAAGGTCTTGTCAGAGATCGCCAGGCGTCGAGGGTTCTTCTGGGGTTCCTTTGAGATCTACGGCGGCGTAAGCGGTTTCCTGGATCTAGGGCCCTTGGGGGTGGGCTTGAAGAACCTCATAGTTGAGGCTTGGCGAGAATCTTTCCTGAGACCCCACGGTTTCATTGAAATGTCCACCCCGATAATTACCCCACACCGACTACTAGAAGCCTCCGGGCATGTGGAGAGCTTCAAAGACCCTATGACGGAATGCACGCAGTGTAAACGACGATTCCGCGCCGACCAACTGGTCAAGGAGCAGACAGGAACAGAAACCGAAGGATTGAGCCTCGAACAACTCGGCAACCTCCAGAAGAATGTGAAGTGTCCAGAGTGCGGCGAGACCCTCAGCGCCCCCCAGTATTTCCTTACAATGTTCAAGACCAGCATAGGACCATATGGTGAAGACCCAGCCTATGGTCGGCCCGAGGCCGCCCAGGGGATATTCGTCAATTTCAGACGCATTTTCGAAGTGATGAGAGAAAGATTTCCCATTGGTATCGCTCAAGTCGGTACAGTGCTCAGGAATGAGATTTCCCCGCGTCAAGGTCCGATTCGCCTCAGGGAGTTGACCATAATGGACTTCGAGCTGTTCTTCAACCCTGAAGAGCCGGACTCCCCCTTCATCAGTGAGGTACAAGACGAAAAGCTTGCCATTGTCACCGAGAAAACTCGGAAGAAAGGAAAGGAGAAGCTGACGGAAATACGGGCTGGCGAGGCCCTGAGACGCAAGATAATCAAAACGCCTTGGGCGGCGTATTTCATGTCCCTCTCGAAACGCTTCCTTTCAGAACTTGGAATCGATGAGGCGAACCAGAGGTTCTTCGAGAAACTCCCCGGAGAGAGTGCTCACTACTCGGCCCAGACTTTCGATCACGAAGTGAAACTGGACAGATGGGGATGGGTCGAAGTCGCAGGCTTCGCCTATCGAACAGACTACGACCTCCGCAGGCACATGGAAGCCACTGGCACAGACATGCGAGTCTTCAAAGCATACGAAAAACCAGTCGAAAGAACGATCACCACGGTAACGCCCCGCCACGACAAAATACGCCAAGTCTTCGGAAAGGACGCTGGAAAAATTGTCGCGCTACTAGCCAGCAAGGAGCTCAGCAAATTTTTGGAAACCCAAGAAAATGGCTTCGTAGAGGTTGGAGGTCACAAAATACCAGTAGATTGCTTCGAAACTAAAGAGCAGAAGGTCAAAGAGTCAGGAGCCCGATTCATCCCTCATGTCGTAGAGCCCAGCTTCGGGGTAGAACGACTCGTCTACGCGACCCTAGAATACAGCCTGAGAATGAAGGAAGACCGGCTAATCCTCAGCCTTCCATTCAAGCTCGCCCCCATTCAAGTATCCGTATTCCCCCTAGTCAACCGTGACGGACTTCAGGAGAAGGCCGCCCAGGTCTACCACTCTCTATTGGCGAATGGGTTTAGGGCAGACTACGATGAGGCAGGGTCCATTGGGCGGAGGTATGCTCGAGCTGACGAGGCTGGAGTGCCCCTTGGGATTACCATTGACTATGAAACGCTCAAGGATGACACAGTCACGCTCAGGGACCGAGACACGTGGAACCAGATAAGAGCCCCAGTTGGACAACTCAAGCCGACTATCGAGAGGATCGCAAGAGAAGGCTTTCCCGCAAAGCATCCGATAGGCAGCACGCTGTAGCCTTTTTATGGTCACGCAACGTAAGACGACTCTCGACTAGGACACGGTGTTGCAGTTGACCTTCCCTGTAGAGACAGAAGCAACTATTCGGAGAAGAATCTTGGACATTTGCAGAGAACAGACTAGGAATGTAGTTGAGATAACACGAGAGCTGGCCTTGATGACAGACAGCGTCTCGGAGGGGAAGGGAAAGGAATCCAAAGACCACTACGGCAACATGCTGAAAATCATAGAAGACTTCGAGACTACCAAGAAGAAGCTCCTCGAAGAGGTAGCCTCTTTCGGAACGCTCCTCAGCAACAGAGAAGACTTCATCCAGCTCATTTTCAGAATAAGCGAGGTGGCAGACTACGCTCAAGGCATCGGCTATAGACTGACAGCAGTTATAGACCGGAGCTGGAAGATAGACAAGAAATACATGAAACGACTTTCCGACTTGATAGCGCTCGTTCTGGAGGAGATGTCCAAGATCAGAGAAACAACGATGTCTCTGGGCTTCAACCCGACAAAAGCCATAGAGCTATCTCGGGGGGTTGAAGAGACCGAGAAAAAGGTGGACACCGCTTACCGATCCTTGGATTTGGAAATTCTCGACGAAAAGATGCCATTACGGTCAATCCTCCTGATCAGGGACCTAGGGGCACATATGGAGAACATGGCCGACCTAGGGGTGGATGTCGTGGACCTGATCCGAATAATCGCGTTGACAACCTAGGAAAATCATGAAGGCATCCCCGGTTCAAGGAACCGCTGAGCTCATCGGAAGCCGCCTCATAGTCTGGGACACCAGAAAAGGGCTTGAGATCTATCGTTCAGGATTCTTTGGCAAACCCGTAGGAATTCCAAAACCGAAACCAGAGCAGGACTTCGATGTCCCCCTGCTACTGGACCTGATGGAGGGCCTCTACCTTCTAGAGCAAAAGCGCATACAGGTGGTAGACGGGAGGACCAAGAAACCAGTAGGAAAGGGCGTCCTTCTTAAGACGGCTCGGGAAACATACCGCGGCTTCAGGCTCGCATATCAGGTATACCGAAACCTCCGGGATAAGGGCTACATTGTGACGCCAGGGATAAAGTTCGGAGCAGACTTTGCTGTCTACGAGCGCGGGCCCGGGATCGATCACGCACCCTTCATAGTATCAGTCGAAACACCTGAATCAGTGATGGGACCTTTCGAGGTTGTTCGAGCTGGCAGATTGGCCACGACCGTCCGGAAACAATTCATAATAGCTATTCCCGATTTGAAGAGCGGGAAGATTAGATACCTCGTTTTTCGCTGGTTCAAGGCCTAAGCGTACACCGCAAGCGAACTCTTGGGCCTACCCTTCGTGATGTCAGATGGTCATCTCTTCGAGCTCGCGGGGATACTCAGTTATGAAGTCCATTCCTGACCTTGTCACGACAATGGTGTCGGAGTGTCGGAAACCGGCATAACCCGGAACGTAGAGTCCTGGCTCACAAGAGAACACCATTCCCGCCCTCATTACAGTGCGGTCGCCAGGGTCCAGCCACGGCGGTTCGTGACCATCCAATCCAATCCCATGTCCCGTGTGGTGGCGTAGACAATTAGACAGACCGCTGGTTTCGACCGCTCCTCGCGCTACATCGTCAACCCTGCTACAAGAAACCCCTGCTTTGAACGCCTTTAGAGCTGCTGATTGAGCCGTCAGCATCACCTGGAAATACCTCCTCGACTTGGAAGAAGCTTTCCCAACAATCACCGTTCGCTCAAGTTCGCTGGTGTAGCCCCCTATCTCAACCCCGGCCTCAGTCACCAGCACATCCCCTTTGCGAATCTTCCGTTTCGCAAATACTGCATGTGGTATCGCTGACTCTGGACCTACCTGACCACGAAAGCCGACCACGACAGGCGAAAGCCCCCATTTCAACTGTCGATAGCGCCTGCCGAGCCTTCTCAGCATTCGACTTAGAGCTTCGAAACTTGTCCTGAGCCCCACGAGGACATCAGAGGATCCCGGCCTGACATTCTCCAGCAGTATGTCATGTGCAACCTGAGACCATTTGGCACTCTCCCTGAGCAAACGCAACTCTTGCTGGGATTTGACCAGCCTCATGTTGTCAACAATGTCCCCTCCATCGAGAAACTTGGCTTCCTTCATCAACTTCGCTATTGATGGTCCTCTATATCCCCAGCCTCCCTCAGCCCCTTGGAAAGAGTCAGTGGCGATTCTGGAAGAAGCGAGCCCCTTTCTAGCAAGTATCTTAGCGAAAAGCCTCATGGGGTGTAGAGAGCCAGGATAGTCCTGGTAAGTGTAAACCTCCTCAATAAGCGGGCAGTCCTGCTTCACGTGATCGAACTCGAGAAGAGGCCCCATCATGAAGACAGGCCCCTCACGTGGTATGACCACAGTCAGAGGACGTTCTGTAGATATGTGAGCGAACCCGGTAGCGTAGAGAATTCTTGTCGGGTTGGCAAGGTATAGCGCACCGAGCCGGCTCTTGACAAGCCTCCTCCTTACCTTCTCAATCCTGTTCTTGTGTTCCGACCAAGGTATGACCATATCGTTAGATACCATAGCTCCAAGTTGGCCGTTTCGCGGTTAAAGGTTGAGCCGCCAAATGTGGGCTAAGTAATCGGCGTCGTGCCAAGGAGGAGAAGACGGGCGAAATCGTGTCCGGTCGTGTTTAGTCGATTCGTATTTCTTTGGGCTTTACACCTGGGCTCTTCCTTGTTAGGACCAGTTCAAGGACACCGTTCTTGTATGTCGCTTTGGAAGTGTCGGGATCTACCTCTACCGGAAGCTCAAGGTCCTTGTAGTACCGTCTCCTGTCAGTGTCGACCTTGATGGTCAGATTCCGCCCGTCGCATTGAAGTACAATGTCCAATTTCTCCACGCCTGGAAGTTCCGCTACCACTTTGACTATGTCGTCGTGGACAATGGCATCAACGAGGGGCTCCCTCTCTTCCTTGACTGAAAGCTTTGGCCTGGGCGTTCCGAACCGCCCTCCTCCCATGGAAGGCTTGACATTGCCGAACTCCCGGACGACCGGCTTCCCGTTAGGACCGACACTGAACGAGTAGCCGTACACAAAAGGACCCATCTCCCTGATGGTGGCGCCGTCAGGCAGCTTTCTCTCTCTGACCAGCTCTTTCGGTAGCTCTAGTCCCTTGAACATTTCCTCGAAGCTCCGTTCGAATCCCTCGAACCAGTTGCCAAGCGGAAATCTCCAGCGTCGCCTGGACCTGCTTGGGAAAAACTCATCGTCGTCTTCCATTCAGTTTCACCTCCTTTTGCCTTGAAAGGAATCTAGGGTCTTGCGGGTCTTCTCTAGAAAGGTTATGAACTCTGCCAAGATCGACTTGCCGAGCTCGCTGAGCTCGTAGGTCCCTTCCTGCATCTCGTCCACAAGCCCCGCTTCCAGGAGCACGGATAGGTTCTGGTATACAAGTTTCGGATTGATCCTGACCCGATATTCTCTCTTGGCACCCGTCCTTCTAAAGAGAGGAGCTAGCATCCTCATCCGAGTTTCGTTTCCTAATAGGCCGACAAGTCGCAGAGTCTCCTGTAGGGTCCTGTCGAAGTAGTCGTCAAACCACCTCAGTGTCTCCACCTCTATCTTTCCGCTCTCGAAAGCATCGGGGACCGATTTCTCGAGAATCTGGAAGTCGACGCGAGGCGGGGCAAGTATTATCGCTCGAGCGTTCTGAGACCTGCAGACCTTATCAATTGAGCCAAATATGGACGAATTCGGGCTTTCGGTTTCGCAGAAGACTATTGTAAGGTTGTCATCGATTGTGCCGCAAGTATCAACCGTCATGGTTGACTGATCTTCAGGATCACTGACAGTGACGTCGAGATAGGTATCCATGCCCTCGCTCATGAGGGACCTTGCGGCGTAGAATCGCTCGAAGGCTTGCAGCTCGCTTATGTCACTTCGAACTCGGTGCCTCCTGTTGAAAGTCGCGTAATCCACGATGTCCTGAGGATAGACCCGTCTTGTTTCTTGTGACTGCAGGATCTCCAGCCTCATAAGCGGACCCCCTTGTTACCGATAGTAACTCACTGCGGTAATAAATGTTACTTCAGGTAACACATGTGGAGTCGGGTCTAGTAAACCGAAACCTTCACAACTCCATCTATCTTGAGCAACTCCGGAATTATCGTGCCTGGCACGGTCCTTCCTGTGATGAGGACTAGCTTAGGGTCGGGGTCGAGGTCTGGGTCGTCGACGAGCGCCTGTCTGATGCTTATTCCTGCTTCAGCCAACAAACCTGCAGCACCCGCAAGAATACCAACCTTTTTCGGGTCGTCAGCAGTTATTTCCACCACCCCTAGTCCAAGCTGCTTCGCTATCCCTCGAAGAGACGGCCCAGCGGACTCCAATTGAGAAAAGATTGTCCGAAGCTGAGAGTCCGTATTCACCATTCTCACTGTCTCGGCGACGGTCCTGCGGTCCACACCGGCCGCCCTCGCAATCTTCGCCGTTGGAATCTCGATCTGATTGAGAAAAACCCTATCGTCATGGATGCAAAGCCCGTTTTCGAGGATCGTCCGAGCTACTCTCAGGCGCTCTGGATATGACTCAAGGGTCGAACGTATTCTTTCCCACATCTAACCTCACCATGTACATAATAGTACAGGTAGGCTTAAAATCTTGCGCGCAGGATAGAAACAGAGCCCAATGAGTCAAACCATGACATCCGAAGCGAGAAACTACCTATCTCCCGATGAAGTCCCAAGGGACTGGTACAACATCCAAGCAGACCTTCCAGAGCCCATTCCCCCTCCTCTCGACCCGAAGACGAAGCAACCTGCAAACCCTGGGTCACTCGAGAGAATCTTCGCTAAGGAGTTGATACGCCAAGAAGTCAGCTCCGAACGTTTCGTCAGGATACCCGAAGAAGTCCGAGAAGCCTACGTCCGTATTGGACGTCCGACTCCTCTGGTGAGGGCCGTAAGGCTGGAACGATTCCTTGGAACCCCTGCGAAAATCTACTACAAATGCGAATACCTGAGTCCTACGGGCAGCCACAAGCCCAACACTGCTCTGGCTCAGGCATATTACAACCAGAAGGAAGGAGCCCAAAGGCTAGCCACAGAAACGGGCGCAGGCCAGTGGGGATCGGCGCTAGCAATGAGCTGCGCAATGTTCGGACTGAAGTGTCGAGTGTACATGGTCCGGGTGAGCTACAACCAAAAACCAGGACGCAGAACCATGATGGAAACTTATGGGGCTGAAGTCCTTCCATCCCCCAGCCCCCAAACAATGTTCGGAAAATCACTCCTCGAACAAGACCCGAACCACCCAGGGACCCTGGGAGTGGCCATCAGCGAAGCACTGGAAGACACCGTGACACATGACGACACAAAGTACTGTATAGGGTCTGTTTTGAACCATGTGCTACTCCACCAGTCGATAATCGGACTAGAGACAAGGAAACAGCTGGAACTGCTGGACCTTGAGCCAGATGTTATCGCGGGCTGCATAGGAGGTGGGTCCAACTACGCGGGGTTTAGCTACCCGTTCATGAGAGACAAGCTCAAAGGCAAACTCGACGCGGACTTCATTGCCTGCGAGCCCAAAGCAGTCCCTTCCACAACAAGAGGTGTATACACGTATGATTTTGGAGACGCAGCGGAGATGACGCCCCTGTTGAAGATGTATACCATCGGGCACAAATACCTCTCGCCCCCGATTCACTCCGGAGGACTTCGCTATCACGGTAAGGCCCCGTCAATGTGCTATCTGATAGACAAGGGCTACATGCGGTCGGTGGCCTACCACCAGAACGAGGTCTTCGAAGCCGCCAGGATCTTCGCCCAGACGGAAGGAATGATCCCCGCTCCTGAAACAGCGCACTGCATCAAGTTCATTATAGACGAAGCAGTAAGATGCAGGCGGAACAACGAAAGCAAGGTTCTGGTGTTTAATAACTGCGGGCATGGTCTCTTGGACCTCAAAGCCTACGAGGACTACCTCTCCGGAAAGCTCGTTGACTATGAGCCTGCCAAAATCGAAGTCGAAACCTACGTCCAATGAGAAGGAATTCCAAACCGCAATAGTCCGGCTAATCTTCTTAGAAAGGGACCCAGAACGGGCAATCGAAGAACTCAGCCGACATTACGGCGTAGAAAGACCCGCCCTGAGAATGGGTCTGCCTAAGGGAGAAAAAAAGGCCCTTGGATGTTATGTTCATCGAGACAAAACCATCTACATCGCAGATCGCAACTCTCTCTATAACCCCTATGTGATAATACACGAATTCTACCATCACCTGAGAAACGTGTCAGGAAAGCATAGGGGAACGGAGAGACATGCTCGAGAGTTTGCCTTCGCCTTCCTTAGTGCCAACGATGTGCCTCCTCCCGGAAGAATGGTCGGCGGCGGCGAGCGAGGTTAGGTCCACAAAGTGTTAGGGAGCGTTTTGTCGGCGACAATTGGAGCCGGGACATGATGCCTCTTGAACTGCTCTCCACAGTGAGGACATCTCAAACCGGACCTCCACATTCTGTAGATCAGCCTGAGGGCCACGTAGGACATTGCAAAGACTACCGTGGCGAAGAGGGCGGAGTCAGCGTTTAGTATGAAGATGAAGTAGTGACTGTCTACCGTAAACTAGACCTCCCGCCGGGGTGCTGAGAGCAGTGTGGACAATAATGTGGGGCGAATTTCGACTTCATGAGCTATATTGGTGTACTCTTGCTATAAACCTACCTAAGATGGTTAGAACAAGAAAGATAACGCGCCGCTAGAGAATGGTGCTGTTTTGGTTGGCCGGCCTACGTTCGTTGAATCAGGGCTGGCTCGGACTAGTCGCTTCTGTCGGATGAAGAATCTCGTCCGCATGAGTAATTCTGACGAGTCCCTTCAAAAGAAGCCGGTTCGTAATCTTCGCGCAAACATCACAGTCTTTTCCGGGACAGTATCCTTTCAGAAAGTTCTCGCACTTCCAGCGATAATTCTCGATCTCGACCGTTGACATATAATGGAACCTTGCTTCAACTTGGTCTTCTCTCCAACTCGACTAAAGGCTCGCGTAACTTCGTGACTAACTTTCGGGTAACAATAAGACCTGCTAGCGCTCGGCCTCCCGGTAGACCTCTCTTTGAATCACGTATCTCATGATCTCGCTCGTCCCGCCTCCGATCATCATGAATCTGGCATCTCTAAAGTAGCGTTCGACGGGAAGTTCCTTGGTGTATCCTATTCCCCCGTGGACCTGTAACGCCTGATGGGCGATGTCAAAAGCTGCTTCGGTGGCAAACAGCTTCGCCATAGCCCCCTCCTTTCTCGCTCTCTTTCCCGCATCGATCATCCTCGCAGACTTGAGAACGAGCAGGCGTGAGGCCTCGAGTTTAGTAGCCATGTCAGCGATTTTGAAGCTGACGCCTTCGAACTCTCGAATAGCCCTTCCGAACTGCTTTCGAACCATGGAATAACGGACTGCTGCCTCTAGCGCGGAACGAGCAATTCCAATCATTCCCGCGGCCACTGCCGGTCGCTCCTTGTCCAGCTCATCCAGCAAGATTTGAAATCCCTGGTTGAGACCACCCACCATGTTTTCTCCGGGCACCCGGGCATTTCTAAACCGAAGATGAGTCACTCTCGCCCCACGCATCCCAAGAAGTTCGTAATCCTTGACGATGGTGACACCCCTCGACTCCCTCGGCACGATGAAAGCACTGACCCCGGACCGGGCAGGCTTCTTTGGGTTTGTGACAGCAAAAACGAAAAGGAAGTCTGCAACTCCGCCATTGGTTATGAAACGCTTCTCTCCATTCAGGAGAAAGTCCTGTCCGTTTCGTTTGGCTAGAGTCACGATGGACGCGGCATCAGAGCCAGCCCCAGGTTCGGTAAGCGCTAATGCTCCGACCTTCTCTCCCGAGAGGACAGGAACCAGATAGTCCTTCTTCTGCGACTTGCTTCCAAAGAATGACAGGGGAGCTGAGTACAGCGCAGTCGACGCCAGTCGCACCATCTCTGTGGCAGCACTTACAGCGGAAACTTCCTCCGCCACAAGTATCTCGTAAGACCAGCCGAGTCCGAGTCCGCCATCCGACTTTGGGAAAGGTGCCCCTAGGAGCCGCTCTCGGCCCATTTTAGCGAGGACCTCTCTGGGATAGTAGCCCTCCCGTTCTACTTTCGCCGCCAAAGGTTCGATATGGGCTTGGGCAAACTTTCGAGCCTTCGCCTGAAAGGCCACTTCTTGCTTTGAGAGAGACAGGCTCATCGTTACACTGTGTGCCCTAGTGTTACCAATTTAAGAGAGAAGTATGCGAGAAGATTGCGGCGTTAAGCTAGGCGTATTGGGCCTGTGCGACGGCCACTGGCTTTGCCTTGACAAGCATCGCATATGCTTCCCGGAAGATGGGTCTGTACGCTATTCCGTAGAGGATCAATCCGTCCTTGCCTTCGTAGTCCAGTCTTCGAATCACTCCTTCCAGCCTAACGCCAGGCTTGAGGTCTTGCAGCTTAGCGTCCACGAAAAGGACCCGGCCCTCCTCTAGGATTTCGAAGTTGGACGTCCATCTTTTCTTGAAGGGCAGCTTTGACACTGACTTCAGCTTGGCCACTCTTGGGTACTCTCTAGTCACCATCGGACCCTGGCAGTCTGACGCGAGACACTTCTCTCGCGCAGGGTAGTATATTCTGTTGCAGCCCTGGCAAAGGCTTACAGTGAACGCTTCTTCGCTGACGGGTCCTATCTCTCCCACGAACCGTGGAATCTCCAGCCTCTTCTTGATACGAGACAGCCTCTCTCGGATCAGGTCTTGGTAAGTGTCGATTCTGATCTCCGTCTTGCGCCTGACGTAATCCTCCACTGTTGGAACGCGTCCCCTCTTCTCTTCGATGCCATCTTGGACTTCAAACCATGTTGCGTTGGAGTAAGCCCCGGACCCATAGGAAACTCCTAGGACTTGATCACCCGGGTTGGCATTATCGAAGATAGACGCGAGAGATATGAGGGTAGACGCCGCATAGGTATTGCCGGTGTCCAACACCCTCAACCACGGCTTCACCTTCTTTTCGATCTCGGATTCTGTCAGCTTCATGCGTCGCGCAATGGACGGATCGTTCACGTAGGGGTTTTCATTTTGGGCAAAGACGCTGCATGTCTTCATTGGCAGATAGCCTGAGGGTTGGTGGAAAGTTATCGCGTCAAACTCTGAGAGGGACAGGTCAGGATGCTTCCGAAACAGATTGGCAATGGCACCGATAACGTGAGACTTGTAAGCCTCAACCGTAGTGCGACCGAAGTGCTTGGGTACAGGGGACTCTTCACGGCGCCAGAAATCCATGAGGAGGCTTGAGTATGGGGCGATATCCTCTACCGTTGCGATTAGGTCTGTCTTACCTAGGACGAAGGCACCAGCACCCGCGCCCGCGGCATATTCCAAGGGGTCGCCCCTTTCAGCCTGGGCGACATCAGACCCTATGGCGAGCCCGTACTTGATTCGGCCGCTTCGTATCTCCGCGTCGATAAAGCCTACCCCCTGCATCCCCGAGTTGCAGGCACCCTCGAGGTCCGCGATGAACACATTCTCCCCGACGCCAATGAACGAGGCGACATGGCGAGCTATTGTTCCCACTGCGTAGGGTTTTGATTCTGAGCCAACTGTAACGCCACCGATCTCCTGGGGCGAAATCCCAGCCATTCTAACAGCGTTCTCAGCAGCCTCTGTGGCGATCGTTATCGTATCCTCCGTGTGGCTCGCGACAGATTTCTCTTTGAGAAGGAGGCCGTGACGCACTTTCTCAAGAACCTTCTCCAGCTCCTTCCCTCTCTTCTTCTCCCGCTCTTTTACAATCTTAGCGGTCTCGATACGCTCCCAGGGAATGTAAACTCCGTAGCCAACAATTCCGACTCTATTATGGCTCATCTAGAAAATCCTCGGAAGCTTCTCCCCTTTGAGGGAGTTCCCCTCGACTAAGACCGTATTTAAGACTACCCGGGTTCTCTGGCGATAAACTAGTTCTTCTGAACAGAATGCAGGGACCAAGCCCCAGTCTTCTTCCCACTACCCCAACTCTAGTAGTTTCTTCAACTCTTCTGAAACTCGTACACGTCCCGGCAAGTTACAGTCTCCTTTTGGCAACGGGGACCAATTCGCAACTTGGAAATTCGTTCTGAAGGACTTCTCAATGGTCTCCTGGCCCAGAATCGTTTCAGCGCTCTTTCTAATCTTGCTCGCGTCTCTCGTCGTCTTTGCCACGCAGACTGTGGAGCAACCAGATCGAGGAGCGAAGAGGCCTGTGAGTTTACCCCTTGCGGCGGTAAGTGGGCCACAGAGGACAATCGTGATCCTTGTGAAGTTCTCCGACAGATCGAACTCCACAACGCCATCACAGATCTCCAGCATCCTTTCTTCGCTCAACAACTACCAAGACGAAAACTCCTACGGCTTACTATCCTTCCAGACTGACATCACGCCTTCCCCTGCCTCCGCATGGTACCTAATGCCAAACACCATGACTTACTACGGTGTCGACTCCGCCGCAAGTGACAACCAGCTGGTGCGCGATGCCCTTCAGTCCGCATATGATGCAGGAGTCAACCTGGCCAGCTACAATTTCGCGATGGTTGTCCACGCCGGCAGCGACGAGGCGATAACCCACGTAGCCAGTGACATCCACTCTTACACAATCCCTGGATTTGTCTTCAATCTGGCACCGCTGACCCAGATCAGAATATCGACCTCAGTCATGGCCGAAAATGACCCTATGGGAGTATACGCCCATGAGAGCGGACACTTGCTGGGTCTTCCGGATCTTTACGACACCACAGGCCAGATCGACCCTGGCAACAATTTCATAGGTTACTGGGAACTCATGGCCCTCGGAGAATGGAACCCCAACACTGGAAACCCCCTGATTCAACCCGGAACATATCCGTCTCACATGTCGGCATGGTCGAAGATCGACCTGGGGTTCATACCAGGCTCACGCGTCGCTGCTGTCCAATCTGGTGAAAGCGCAAACGTAACCGTGGAAAACATAGAGTTGCCCACCACAGGATTTCAAGCCGTCAAAATCCCCATTGCATACAATCTTGACGGGTCCTTGACCTACTACCTAGTAGACGTGAGAGCAAAGCAAGGGACCTACGACCAGTACCTGCCTTTCCCGAATACATACCCCAACGCGGGGCTTTTCGTCTACAAAGTGAACGAGAGTATACCAAACGGCAGTGGAAACGTCCGGCTTATCGATGCCCATCCCGGCGGCGACCTAAACGACGCGGCCTTCGGACCTTGCGGAGCCCCGTGTGTCAGCAATAACACCTTCTGGGACCAGGCAAACTACGTGAAGATCATTGTCACTACCACAACCCCAACAGCTTACACGGTGAGTGTTGACCGTACAAGCTCTCCTCCCTTCCTACTCCAAGTAAACACACCCTCAGCAGGGGTACTAGTTTCTGTCGATGGAGTGAACATGACATCGGATTCTTCCAAACAGTTGAGACTCACAGTCCGCTATGGTCCTCATACCGTCTATGTTGAGACCCGCATCCCGGTATCACTCGGATCCACTTCCGTCCAGGTAGGACTGACAAACGCTTTCGTGGGCTGGGACGATGGGGGAACAGGCAATCCAAGAGGACTCTCCGTAGTCAAGGACACAGTCCTGACAGCAGTTTACAGAATCACTGTGGAACCTTCCTTCTCAGTTGCAGCTACAGCACTGCTCATTCTCACCGTGGTAGTCGTGGCGGTCACTGTTCATCGGCACAGAAGCCGTCCGGTTCAACCAGTGGTCCCACAGATAGTCTCGCTGGAACCTTCTCCTCCACAGTCCTCGCCGGTCTCCCCCGAAACGGGCCTACTCCCAAGGAATGACAGTCTTTCTAGTGACACCGTAGAGGAGGACCAGGAACCCAAAGGCCCCAAGACCTAGCCCTGCCGTATTGGCCGCTCCGTCCTTTGCGACTAGGACCTGTTCGGACCGAGTATCCAAGAATGCGGATACAGATGCCGTCTTGCTGGTTGGAAAGTCTAGGTTGTCGAATATGAAACAATACGTCCCAGTGCTATTCATTGGAACCAGAAGGGAAACGTTCTGGCTCACCAAGAAACTCGTGGGTTGGGTAGTACTGCATGACATTGAGTTGTTTCGCGGAAAGACCTGAAACCTAAGCGTCGCTAGTTCGCCTGATTGTGCCGTCACAGTAATGTTGATTCTTAGGTCGTTCTGTTTGCCTTGAGAAATTGTGATGTTCCTAGGGACGGTTACAAAACTTCCCGCTATTATCGACAGATTTTCGGCCATGATGCTCTGGGTGGTTAGGACAGGAGTTCGGTGGATGTTGGGGATTGAGGAATAGGAGACCAGCCCCACTACCAAGAGGGCGACTCCAAGGAGGACTATTCGAAACTGCAACGCTTCTAGCGAGCCTCTATGTCTTTTAGTCGCTGAAGCTCTTTCAGCTCGCTGAGCCGGTGTCTCATGATGCTGTTCTCCAGCTCGGCTTGAAGCAACGCGAAAATGTCCCGGTGAATGCTCACAAACTCTGACGTTGTGGGCTTACGTGGCCTCTCTATGTCAATAGGAACTATACTCTTGACTTTTCCCGGGCGTGCTGACAGAACTAGAATTCGGTCTGCCAATTCGATGGCTTCAGGAAGGTTGTGAGTGACGAGAAGGAACGTTTTTTGTGTTTCGGCATGAATCTCTGCGACCTCAGTTCTCAGCGCTTCAGCGGTAAACTCGTCTATGGCGCTGAAGGCCTCGTCCATCAATACAATCTCGGGGTCTATGGCTAGCGCCCTGGCTATGCCGACCCGTTGTTTCATACCTCCTGATAACTGTCGGGGATAGAGATTCTCGCTGCCCTTGAGGCCCACCATCTCTAGTAGCTGAAGCGAGATCTCCACTCTCTCTTCCTTGGGACAGCCTTGGACCTCAAGGCCGAATTCCACATTCCGCAGGACTGTTCGCCACGGGAGGAGGGCGAAGGTCTGAAAGACCATACTGATTTTGGAGTGGGGGGCTGTGAGGAGATCGCCTTTGAAGCGTATTTCGCCTGATGAAGGTCTGTCGAGACCCGCTATCATTCGTAGAAGGGTGGATTTTCCACATCCGCTTGGTCCGACGATGCACAGGAACTCTCCTTCGTTAACGTGGAAGGAAATGTTGCTGAGTGCAGTCACTACCTCAGGAGGGTCCTGGTAGTCTTTTGACACGTTGGAGAGTTCTACGTGCAATTTAGGCTCGCCATTTCCTGATGCGACTTTCCAGCTTTTCGAAGAACAGCCGGTCCATAGCAATGGTGAGAATACCGACTGTCATTATGGCTGCTAGCCCGTATGACAGCGAATTCCCGGAACCTTCTAGGGAAGTGGAGATGAAGGTGCCGACGCCGGCGACGCTGGCTATGATCTCCACGGCCAGCAATACGTTCCAGCTGAATTCGAAGGAGAGTCGAAGCCCTGTGACCATGTTGGGGAAAATTGATGGTAGAACGACTTTGGTGAAGGTCTGAAGGCGGTTAGCCTGGTAGATCGAGGAGACGTGGAAGTATTCTGAGGGAATCTCCTTGACTCCCTGGCGAATCGTGAAGTAAGTGGGGAAGAAGGCACTGAAAGAGCAGATCGCAATTGCAACAACGTTGCCGCGTCCAACTACTGAGACGAGCAGCGAGAGAATGGCCAGATCAGGGAGAGCTCCGACAAGCATGATGATCGGTGTCAGCGCCTGGTCGAGCTCGTTCTTGGACCCCACCAATACGGCCAACGGCAACACTACGACGAGGGCTAGTGAAATGCCGATGGCAATGTTCAGGAAGCTCTGACCGACCCTTGAAAGGAATAAAGGGGTCGCGCCCAACTGGGCTAGGGTGAACAGTACCTCGTGTAAAGTTGGAAGTTTCTCGGATGGAACTAGACGGAGGACTGTGACTGATTCCCAACTCGCGAATATTACTAGGAGGGTAATGGCCCAGGCTGGTGGGACAAGTCTTCTCTGCGTGGTTTCTCGGACCCTGTGGAATGACCGAGAGCTTAGCATTTGGAAGTCCCACCCTTCATCCTCCGGGGGAACCCGAATCCTTCCTTCAGAACTAATTAGCTTTGGAAGAAACGAGTCCCGTTAAGCTACGCTTGGAATGCGAATAGACTGGAACTTCGAGACACTAGCGGTTGCAGGTTCCAGCGAAAAAGCTGGGGGCACAGAGCGGAAGGTTGACTTGTTGTAGTTCAAAGCGGCGTTTGTTCCGTCGGGACGCGGCTGTGCAAGTCTGTGCAGAAGTCCGTGCATTAGGATCAGAACTGCCAGGATTGAAGGTATTTCTTCTGTGCAGGAGTCGGTTTGTCTATTCTCCTTCCGAAGGCTTGAAGGCGTTTTCTCGCAACTTCCATGTCGATTTCCTCAGGAACCGGTATGACTTTGGTCACTAGTCCACCGCTCCGCCTGGTCAAGAATTCTGCGGAGAGAGCTTGGTCGGCGAAGCTCATATCCATCACCTCTGCAGGATGACCGTCGGCGGCCGCCAGGTTCACGAGGCGTCCTTCGGACAGCAGATACAGCCTCTTGCCATCTTTCAAGGTGTACTCTGTTACTTCCGCGCGAACCTGTTTCTTCCGGACGGCTAGTCGTTCCAGCTCCTTCACGCTGACTTCGACGTTGTAATGGCCAACATTGCAGAGGATGGCTTTGTCCCTCATTCTCAACATGTGCGCGCCAGTGATTATGTCGATGCACCCAGTTGCAGTTATGAAGAGATCACCTACCTTTGCGGCCTCGTCCATTGGCATCACTTCAAACCCCTCCATCAGAGCTTCCAGCGCACGGACGGCGTTTACTTCAGTGACGATGACCATGGACCCCATTCCCTTTGCACGGAGTGCCACTCCCCGCCCCACCCACCCGAATCCTGCAATGACTACGTTCCGGCCGGCTAGTAGCAGATTTGTGGCTCGCATTATTCCTTCGAGACCGGACTGGCCGGTTCCGTAGCGACTGTCGAAGAGGAACTTGGTCAGGGCGTCGTTGACGGCGATGACTGGGAATTTCAGCCGACGCTGTCTCTCCATGGCCTTTAGCCGAACAACTCCGGTGGTGGTCTCCTCACAGGCTCCGAGGATCCCCCGGACGAACCCTCTTCCTCTCTTATGGGCTGCGATTGAGAGCTCGGCTCCATCGTCGACGAGTATGTCGGGCCGGATGTCTAGGACCCTCTGTAGGTTGGCTTGGTGGTCTGTGTCGCTGACTCCTCTCCAGGCATAGACTTCGACGCCTGTCTCAGCTAGAGCTGCGGCCACGTCGTCTTGGGTTGACAGTGGGTTGCTGCCTGTGATGGCGACTTTCGCACCTGCTCTGTGGAAGGTCTCGGCTAGGACTGCTGTTTTGGCTTCTAGGTGGAGGCACATTCCGATGCGATGTCCCTGGAAGGTGTGGCGTGAGGTGAAACGTCTTGAGATGGTGGCGAGGACCGGCATGTGTTCGCGGGCCCATGCCATCTTCAGCCGGCCTGCTGGGGCAAGCTTCGGATCCTTGACTTTGCTCAAATCTGATTTGGGCGAGAAGTGGCTGGGCAATATCAGCCTATGCCATGGTTCTGGGCCGGTATGTATAATAAGGGACGGGCTTCACGGCTTGCAAAATCTGTGTGGGAGAGTTCGAGTTAGGTGTCCGTTCCGGGGTTCCGGGCTAGGGTTAGGGATACGGACGTTGCGGTGACGTTCAGGGATCTGATTCTTCTTCCGGGCTGGACAGAGGTTGAGCCGGGCCAGGTGAAGTTGTCGACGCAGGTT
>CAYIBO010000009.1:0-20080 GCA_964361545.1 uncultured Candidatus Bathyarchaeia archaeon | reverse complement strand
TCCCCGCCGGCGGAACTGATCTTGATGGTTGTGATCCGCCACTTTCTCGGGATCGCGGTGATGTTCACTTCCTCTCTGTGCGGAAACGGAACACTCTTGCCGATCACAGAATTCCAGAGAATGACTTCAGAAGTCTCTTCCAGCCTCCATTTCTCCGTCCCGACAGAAACTGGTCCCCCGTTAAACAGCCTCCATTCACCCGAGAGGACCGTCAACTGTAAGGATCCCACTGTGGGAAGGATCCTGGGCTTTTATCAAACGTTTCAAAGGCCGCCGACTCGAAGGTTGCCAGCTTGGCCCCGCTACTAGACCATGACGGTATTCTTCTCCTACTTGCCAAGTTTCTCCGGACCTTCGTCTACGGAATCCTCACAGTCTCCCTGGTCATCTACCTCGCCACCACTGGCTTCACCACCTTCCAGATCGGAATAGTTCTCTCGACCGCAGTTCTCGGAGGGGTCTTTTCCACCATCCTAGTCGTTCTGTTCGCTGACAAAGTCGGACGCAGAAAGAGCCTCTCCGCTCTGAGCCTTCTCACAGCCCTGACCGGAATTATCCTCGCTGTAACATCGGACTTTGTTCTATTGGCGGTGGGATTGTTCATCGGTAGCCTCAGCCTCACAGGCGGAGAGATAGGACCCTTCCTCTCAATAGAACAGTCCATCATACCCCAGATCTCAACCGAGCCGGAGAGAAACAGGTCTTTCAGCATGTACAACTTCATCGGATACGTAGGGTTCTCCTTGGGGTCCCTGGCCGGGGTGATTCCAGAAATCTTACAGAAACAGGTCGGCTTTCCTGTTCGCGACTCATACCTTCCAGTTTTCGCGGCTCTAATTCTGGCTGGTCTTGTTCTGGCTGCGGTCTACCAGGCGTTTGGTCTTAGAGTTGAGGTTGCTACTTCCAATGGCCAGTCCCGAATGAGCCTCCCACGTTCATCCCGCAAGGTGGTGTTGAAACTGTCGGCCTTGTTCAGCCTAGACTCTTTCGCTGGAGGCTTCGTCATACAGAGCATCATCTCGCTCTGGTTTTTCCGACAGTTCGGAGTGAGTCTCTCCTCCCTGAGCCTGATAACCGCCACCGGCCAAGTTGTCACAGCTTTTTCCACTCTCGCGGCGGGCCGCGTCGCAGACCGTATCGGGCTGCTGAACACTATGGTCTTCACCCACATTGCTTCCAACGTTTTCCTAGCTAGTATCGCCTTCGCACCTGTACTCCCAGTCGCGGTAGTCCTCTACCTGGCCCGTCAGAGCCTCAGCCAGATGGACGTACCGACACGTCAAGCCTATGTTATGGCTTTGGTCCCGGTAGATGAACGGACCCCGGCCGCAGGTGTGACCACGTTGTCTCGTAACATATCCCAATCAGTAGGCCCGACGATAGCAGGCTACCTGTTACAAGCACTGCCAACCTTTCTCGGAACACTCTTCCTTCTGGGAGGAGGGCTCAAGATAGCCTACGACCTACTACTCTACCGAAGCTTCCGAAACGTCCCGCTTCCCAAGCCAGACCCGCAGACCTAACCCTCCCGGCTGCCAAAAACAGCACTCAAAACGAGACAAAACGTGCAAAAAACACGCCAAAACCCGCTTCCGCTTATAAGTAGCGTATATAAAGAGGGGAGGGGAAAATATCCCCTCCAAAGCCGGAAAAGCCCATTCTTGTGCACGGAGACAGTGCGACATACCGGTTCCATGGAGCTATCCTTCGATGGAAGACAACTGGGCCGACGAACGGGACAAGGGCATACTGGACACCCTCTACTACTGCGAGACCTGCAACACCATCATCGAAATCGGCGACGTTGACGTAGCACGCCACAAGAAGGAACTAGCGCACCACAAAATGCGTCGTGTCATGATCTTACGGTGTAGCCGCTGCGGCAACGTCATAACCGACTCATACGCGGAGTACAGCCCGGAACGAAACCAGTTCTGGTGCAAGAACTGCATTAGCGAAGGAGGGGTCCAAGTCTTCCACACCCCCTAGCGTTCTCTTGCCTTAATAGCTGGAAGACCCGGACAGAGCTTTACCCTCTAATGGTGTCTTTTTGAACATAGATCTCGTCCGAAAACAAATACCCGTCACCTCCCGGCGCGCCTACTTAGACAACGCCGGAACAGGCCCACCACCCATCAGCGTCATCACCGCCCTGAACGAGTTTCTGACAGACTGGCGGGAGTACGGGGAGAACTGGGAAGAATGGCTTCCCATGATAGTGGATGCCCGCCGACTGTTCGGGAAATTGATCGGTGCGGGGCTCGACGAAGTCGCATGTGTCCACAGCGTCACCTCCGCCCTAATTGCCCTGGCCAGCAGCATCAAGTACAAGCCCGGTGGCAATATTGTTGTCAGCGACCTCAACTTCCCTACCAACATCTACATCTGGCATCTCCAGAAGAAACATGGACGGGCGAAAGAGGTCCGGCTTCTACACCGGAACTCTGATGGAATCATTCCGCTGGAAGAATGGGAGAAGGCCATTGATGATGATACGACCCTCGTCTCAGTAGACTATGTCTCCTGGACCAACGGCTGCCGAGAAAAAATCCGCGAAATCGCAAAGATAGCCCATGAACATGACGCGTTTGTCATAGCAGACTCCTTCCACGCGCTAGGAGTCTACCCGATCAATGCCCGCCAAGACGGCGTCGACGCATTGGTCTGTGGGATATACAAGTGGCTCCAAGGCCCTCACGGTGCAGCGTTCCTCTATACTCGACGGGACCGTCTTGACGAGCTGGACCCCAACTACATAGGCTGGCACGGCGTCAAAGACTCGGTCGTCAACCGGCTGGCCAAACAGCAAGACCTGTTCGGCACGCCCTTCAATGTTGAAGACACGGAGCCAGCCCCAGACGCCACCAAGTTTGAGGGTGGAAGCTGGGGAGTCATCAGCGTCGTTGGAGCCAGAGCCGCACTGGAATACGCGCTGAAACACGACCACCAAGACAGGTTTCGTCAGGTCTTGAGGGTAACAGAGCATCTCATTGAGGGTTTGAAGAAGAAGCACCGGAAGATACTCTCACCCTTACAGTTGGACCGTCGGAGCGGAATAGTGGTCTTCGAAGACCCGGACCCGTCCGCGACCTACAACAAGCTCAAGTCCCACAACATAACCGTCGCCAGTAGGGTCAAGTCTTTACGGGCCTCACCCCACTACTACAACACGGTCGAAGAGATCGACAAGCTACTCGCAGTGCTGTGACCCTGACAAAATGAGGCTCGTACTGGTCAACAACTACAAGGAACCCGAGAAAGCACAGGAAGTTCTACGAAACCTGACGCGATGCACTGAACAGCCAGTCGAGGTTGTAGACCGTTCAGCTCCAGACCTTGTTCGAAAAGTCCTAGAAATGAAGCCTGAACTTGTCTTTCTAAGCGGGTCCAACTCATTGCTCACGAGACTCGGGACCCGACGAGAATACCAGGCAGAGATGGATTTGGTCAGCAAGGCCAACTTTCCCGTTCTCGGAATATGCTTCGGGCATCAGCTCATCGGAACAGCCTTCGGATCTGGAATGACCGACTTGGGCGAGATGATCAAGAGATTCGAAGAGGTTAGGGTCTTGGACAAGCATCCGATTTTCGACGGGCTACCATCCAGCATTGAGGTTGCAGAATCTCACCGTCAGGTCCTCGACAGGATCCCCGCGGGATTCATGCGACTGGCAGAGTCGGAAACCTCCCCCATCGAGGCCATGTGTCACGAGTCGAGGCCCATCTACAGTTTTCAGTTTCACCCGGAACGCGCAGACGAGATTCGTCCCCACGGCCGGATGATTATTCAGAATCTGTTGAAGCTCGCGAAGAGTTAGAGTCCCGCTTATCGCAGAAGTAGCTTAGAGTCCACGATCATCGCCAAAAAGACGATGGCCAGGTACGGGCTGGAGAATTTGAACGCCGTCCAGGCCTGAGCCTTCGTCGGGTTGAAGGCCAGTTTCAGGTCCACAAGTATCAGTCCCACTCCCAACGCTCCAGCTATTGCCAGGTAGACTATTCCAAACATTCCCAGCGGGACGAACACCAGCGACAACGGGACCAGTAGGAACGTGTTCAGCGCGATGTACTGTGCAGCCTTCTTCTCCCCCACAACGACGGGCAACATCGGAATCCCGACCTTGGAATAATCGTCGACAGCGCGCATCGCAAGGCCCCAGAAGTGGCTGGGGGTCCAGACGAAAATCAGCAACGCCATCAGCCAAGCAGCAAGACTTACCTGTCCCGTGGCCGCGGCCCAACCGACAAGAGGAGCACAACTACCAGCAGACCCTCCTAGGACGATATTGAGGGCGGTTCGTGGCTTCAGATACTTCGTATAGAACAGCACATAGATCGCCGCACCTAGCATGATGAAGAGGGTTGCGAGCGGAGGAAGAAACATGAGTGACACTACGAGGCTGGCTCCGACAAGTCCCAGCCCGAAGAGAAACGCGCGTCCCGGTGAGATTTCTCCTTTTGGTATGGGCCTCTGGCTTGTACGTCCCATCTTCCGGTCAATCTCCCGGTCAATGTAGCTGTTCAGAGCGCCTGCCCCGCCAGATGCGAGAGTCCCGGCCACAATGACAGAAACCAGTCGCACAAGGTCCACTTGGGACCCTGCTGCAACCAGGAACGCGGCCAGAGCTGTAAAATCCAAGAGTAGAACTATCTTTGGCTTCGTGAGGCTGAGATAGCTCTCCAGGCTCCTGGATGACAAGTCTTCTGCGAAAAAGCGGCCCGGAAACCACCGGTAAAAGGGTTTGGCGCAAACCATTCTTACAAGAGCGTTCCGGGATTTGAAACGAATAATCCCAAGGCGTAGTTAGATACTTCTGAAATAGCCCAGGACCAGACCCTCTATCCTACTGACAGGATCCTTGAGGATAAACTACCTACTAATACTCTCCTGCATCGGGGCCAGCTTCTGGGCGTGGACACGGGTAACCGATCCTGTCTTCGTGGAACAGAACCTTGTCTTCAGCTACGATAATCTGGTCGCGGGCCGTGTCTGGACCCTTGTGACAGCCCTCTTCGTCCACGCCAGCACGTTGCACCTTTTCGGAAACATGCTCTTCCTATTCGTCTTCGGAAACACTCTAGAGAAAATGATCGGCAGAAACAACCACCTGCTCGTATTTTTCGTAGGAGGATTCACCGCATTCCTCCTCAGCCTGCCTTTCTTCTCCCACGACACTGGAATGCTTGGCGCGTCAGCGGCCATATTCACGATAGCAGCGTGCGTGATGCTGATGAAGCCGTTGAAGTTCTCCTGGATATTCATGATGCCGCAGGGACTAGTGGCTATCGTCTACTTCGTCTACAACGTAGCGATCGTCTACGACCCCAGCCTCATCCCGGGCTACGATTCGAGCGTGGCCTACATTGCCCACATCATAGGATTCGTCACCGGCCTCCCCTTCGGAATAGTCTGGTCAGAACACTGGAAAAAGAACCTGCTCATAACAGTGGCACTATTCGGCATATATCTCGGAGTCCTAGCAACAGCCGCAGCTTTGTTCGGGCTTCAACCCCTCGGTGGAATTACAGCCGGGCTCTTTCCAGACATAGGTTTCGGCTAGATTGACCTGAACTCTAAAGGTGGAACGTCCGCTCTCAGCACGGCCCCAGAGCTACCATCCATCAATGCGTTGTATGTTCGTCCCTTGTACTCGTACTGTCCAAACCACAAAGGTGCGTGAATGTAGGTCGGAGTCTCAATCTTGAATTCGGTGGAGAACGATAGTATTCTGTCAACCACCTGCTTCGCCAGGAACTGCTGGTGGTCGTCCACTTCGTCCCTTGCCTGTTGGACGGCCTCTGCGCTGGATAGTTCGCTGTTCAGGAACTTGGCCTGGGAGTCTATCTTGGTGAAGTCGAAGGGAATCTTGCCGGTGACCGGGACCTTGTAGTCCCTTGTCGGAAACTTTGTCCCGCGTCGGCCCAGGACGAGCCAGTCGTACATGTTCTCAATCGTCCCCTTCCGGGGCATGGGCGGAGAGATTCGTTCCAGAATCCCCTCGTAGGTGCTCGTAGCCTTCATTGGGATGAGCCAGAAGGGCAAGTAGCGCAGCTCTAGGGACAGAATCTTCCCTTTCTTGGCCAGGTCCGGGGGTTTCATGAACCCGCTTCCCATCCAGTCGTGTAGCACATCCGCCATGGTTGCGGAGTCGTGGTTGTTGAGGATGAGGCTGTGCTCCAGCTGGAAGGGCGTATCCGCACCGACGACTGCTGTGAAGCCGCAGTAGCGGCAGGTGGAGACCAGCTCACCAGGCCTCAGGTTCAGTGGTGCACCGCAGTTACTGCATCGAATTTCCGAGACTATCTCTGGCATAGCAGACGGGTCCCGCTTGTTCTGGTTCAGCTAAGGGTTTAAAGTGGGAGGAGATAAGGCCACTAAAACTAGAGAAAGACATGGCCGGACTCAGCGCCCTCAAACGCACTATGGGCTTCACCATCATAATCATTTTCGCCATATTCCTCGGCCTACTCACCATCATATCCTACGCTTTCTTGCTTGACCCGTTCAGCTCCCTCCTACTCGGACTTTTCGGGGGTTTGTTCATCATGCTCCTACAATACCTGATAGGACCCGCGATAGTAGCCGCGTCCACCGGACTCCACTACCTCAGCCCGGGGGAGAACCAGTGGCTTGAATCAAAAGTCAGCGAGCTCTCCACCAAGTCAGGCATACCAATGCCCCGGCTGGCGATTGTCCCCAACCGCACGCCTAACGCGTTTGTTTTCGGGCGGACCCAGAAAGGCGCCACCCTGGCAGTCCATCAGGGTCTTTTGGAGCGGTTGAATGAGGACGAGGTTGAGGGCGTTCTCGGCCACGAGCTGGGCCACGTGAAGCACCGAGACTTCATAGTCGTCACAATCATATCGGCCATTCCGCTGATCGCCTACCTGATCGCCCGGACGGTGTTCTGGACCGGAGCTAGGTCCGGTTCTAGACGAGGGTCCAAGGAGGGAGGCGCGGGGCTTCTATTGGTCGCGGCTATAGGTGCATACGTTGTCTACATTCTCACAACTCTGCTGACTCTTAGGCTAACGAGACTGCGAGAGCATTACGCTGATGCATACTCAGCCTTTCTCACGGGCAAGCCCCGGCAGTTTCAGAGCGCTCTGACAAAGATCGCCTACGGGCTCTCTCTGTCACCGGAAGAACCCAATGGGGCTCGGGCCTTTTTCATCGAAGACCCAGCCCAGGCCAAGCGGGACGTTGCAGGTATTGTCGAGCAGAAGTCACGGTACGACCTTGACAGGGATGGGGTATTGAGCGAGCGGGAGCTTGAACTCGCTATGGAAGAGGAGGCCAAGTCTAACTGGAGGAAGGCCAACGAGCTTTTCTCGACGCATCCTCCCATCTACAAGAGAATCTTGCTGTTGCGGGAGATTGAGCAGGACTTGGGGTCTGGGACGTTTCAGCAGAGCGACATATACCGACACGTCTGACACGTCCGCTATTCTAAGCTCAAGGCCCTAGGCTTTGACATGAAGTTCTTTGCGTAATACGTCATAGGCCACATGTCCATCTTGTTCGTTAACGACGATTATGATGTCCCCGTGGCCAAGAAAGGCGTCTATGATGTTGATCCCGTTTCTATACAGCAGCTCAGTTATGTACGAAGCGATTCCAGGCGTGTTCCATACGTCAGTGGGAAGGTACAGCGAGAGCTTGGCCACTTTTTCTTGCAGAGCGGTTATCTCTACGTGCAGTAGTTTTGTCTGGATTGTTCTGTAGTCCTCCGAGGGGAGTATCATCTTGATCGAGTTCGCCAGCGGGAATATGTGAGGGAAGTCCGAGAGTTCTTCTCCCAGATCTGCGAGTTCTCTGAGGATTTTGGGGAAGTCTGACCTGCGGGCCTTTATTGTAACGTCTGCTATTCCGCTAGTCAGAGAGATTCTGAGGTTTTCGAGAGCCTTGAGAGTGTCCGGCGTTTTGATTTCTTCTAACGTGTCGGAGAATCGCTTGATGGCCACGACTAGGGTGTTGATTGTTGGGCTGCGTCCGGTTAGCTCTTGGACTTGGGGCTGGATGTGTGCGGCCACTGAATGGAAGTTTGTGAGTCCCATCTTCAGGCACTGGTAGATGGGGTAGTTTCTAGTTAGAATCTGCCGCACGGCCTCTGGAGCTGTGACCCCGTTGTTTCGGATTGCCAACGCTGCTCGATTTCAACCTGTAACATAGTGGGTCCTGCGTTAAAAGGTTTATATACAATGTAATAATCATTACTCAATTGCAATAGGTAAGATATCTATGCAAAACCAAAACTTCCCCGCCTACGTCTTCGCGACCGTTAATCCCGGTCATGCGAAGAATGTGGTCGAGGAGCTGAAGAAAAACGAGAACATCGACCTCGTCGCACCAGTTACAGGCAGATTCGACCTCGCGCTACGCATCAAGCAGACCACTCCAGAGCAAATTTACCAAGTCGTCAGATGGATTCGACAAGTACCAGGCATACAAATGACCCAGACACTATTCGGCTTCAACGGATTCCGGAACGGCTTGGCACTACAATCTCACATGCCTCTCGGCATTTCGCTCTTCAACGTAACCTCGCCTATCGAGACAGTCATCAACCAACTCAAGAGTTTCCCAGGCCTCATCGAGGCATGGACCGTTCCAGGCCAGTTCGACATCGTTGCACTATGGCAGGCTAAGACCGCCGACGAGATCGCCAAGGCTACCTTCGAGAAATTCCCAACCCTTCAAGGCATCGCCAAGAGCGAGACCCTTCTCGCCTACGCACCCATCTTCAAAGCATAAGAAAACAGATCAGCTCTAAGACCAATTCCCCTCTTTATTTTTCGCAATCCCAGACCCGACCCTAACCACAACCTGAAACCCTGTAACCGGGGTCTTTCACGGGCTCGGCGACAGAACTATAAGAGAAACAGCGAAGCCATTTCTAGGGTAAAAATGACGCGAATCTCATCCGTTTCCATTAACCTGGGAGTATTCCTGATAGTTCTCGGAACGTTGATGCTTCTCTCTTTCATGGGCGTTTCGGGACTAACTTCACTCCAATCCCTGCCGCTGGTCATCGCCATATTCGGCATCTGGCTTGCCCTAGTATCCGCTCTCATGCCTGCTCCTTCGGCATCCTATGCCGCCACGCGTCCCATGTTCTTGGGCTGGGGAGGAGTTCTCACCGGACTCGGCATATTGTGGTTCTCCGCCTACTACGGGCTCCAACTGTTCGCCGTGGTCCTCGCCACCATACTCATAGTGGCAGGCATCGGGTCTCTGGGCTACAGTTTGATGAGAGGCCAAGCTAAGAAGAGCTCGGCTACTGTCGCCTAGGCTGTGTTCGATTCAAAGGCCCACTACGTCCGAAACCTCTTCTCGAACGTCCCGCTGGAGTATGATGCTCTGCTGGGATTGCTGACCTTCGGCCAGGACAGACGCTGGAGAGCCTTCGTAGTCGAGACAGCGAGTCCTGATCCTGATAATCTCGTCCTTGACGTAGCGACTGGGACGGGCCTGCTCGTAGCTGACTTTGCCAGAGTAGTTCGCGGGAAAGGCCTGGTTGTTGGTGTAGACTTGACATTATCAATGCTACAGACTGCCAAGGCCAGGTTGGGGACGAGTGGGCTTGGCAATAAAACGGCGTGGGTGTTGGCCCGAGCGGAAAATCTTCCCTTCAGAGATGGTTGTTTCGGATCATCGAGCATCAGTCTCGCTTTGAGGAATGTTTCGGACGCTGAGAAGACGCTTCGGGAGATGGCTAGGGTGACGAGGTCAGGGGGGGTGGTGGTTTCGCTGGACTTTGCTCGACCGCCGAACAGGGTCTTCCGACTGTTCTACTACGACTACCTTCTGGGACTCTTTCCTCTTCTCGGAAGAATGGTGTCCGAGGCTTGGGCCAAGACCCTATCTTACTTGGGTCGGTCTATTCTCCGGTCCCGGACAGGAGATCAGATTGCGAGATTGATGGAGAGAGAGGGGCTTGTCGGCGCGCGGTCTATTCCTTTGACAATGGGTGTCGTGTGCGCGGTCTACGGGAGGAAGCGGTAGTAGGAAAGGGCGACGGTGAACAAGGTTATCGCATAACAAAGTATCTTCGTGATGTTCCAGATCCTGCGCCGTGCCGAACGTCTTACACTGGCCGCGTCGCCATCAAGCCTGCTGGCCAATTCCTGTAGCGTGTCTAGGTCTAGCCTGAATTCGTGGTTGAGGGTCCAGATGGCGAGGCTGAAAACCACCATTGCCAACGTCATCAGCAGAGCGGACGTGGAGATGGTCAGTGTCTGCAGGAAGTAGCTTCCGAGGGTTGGTATTCCGCCCCATCCCAGGGCGAAGGTTGCTGCATTATGGAAGCGACCCTGAAAGAGTTCCATGTTGTACACGAGGATGATGAACGCTGACGGAGGAATCCAAGCTAGGAGAATCGGATTGACTGTTAGAGCCAGGTAGAACCCGGTAAGTAGGCTAGTCGCGATGCCTGTCCATCCCAGCACCCGAAGTTGCGTCTCAGGAATCGTCGTGTGTAGGGGTCGGCCTTTCAGCTCGTCAAAGCTGTAAGAGGCCAGGCAGAGGCTTGTAAAAACTGCAAGAAAGGTCCAGAGCAGACGGTCAATGTGTACGATGGGGGAGATGGTCGCGCCTAGGGTGGCGAAGGAGAAGACGCAGAGGGGAAGGGGGAAGTGCATGAGGCGGAGATACTGCCGTCCGAGGCGGCTCAAACACTCAACCAGCTCTAGTTCTGGGCGGTCTGCCTTCTTGAATGGTTTGCGTTTCGGGGGAGTTGGCCGGTCGGTGCCTGTTTGATCCCCAGGAAGCCTAGGACCGCAAGGCCTGCAAAGGACGTCGCTGTAAGATAGAGTCCTAGGGCCGGTTGGAGAACGTAGAGGGGTCCGCCGAGGTATGACCCTGCAACGAACCCGAGTTGCTCCAGTGTCAAGTAGACTCCGAACCGGCCTGCCCTTGACGCGTCCTGCCGGAAACTGGAGAGGACTGAGTAGGCTATCAGTCCGGGTGCTCGTTCCGCCCCGAAGAGAAAGAGCATCGGAAAGATGAAAATCGGGGAATTCGTCAAGGGGATAGTGAGGATCCCGATTGCGGCCAGGCTAAGACCCATGGCCATCGTTCCGCCCTTGCTGCGAGACACGGCCAGCCTGCCGAGTAAGACCGCGAAGAAAGCTGTTCCAAGAGACTGTGTCGCGCCTAGAAGCTGGACCTGCGAATCGTTCAGCCTCAAAATATCTTGCGAGTACAGCGGAAGAAACGGGGACGTAATGCTGTAGGCCACCGCAATGCCTGTCAGCAGGACCAGTATCACTGCGTCATGCTTCGACCTAGGCAGTTCCAGCTTGGGAGAGTTCGTATCTTGCTGAAGAGGTGGTTGGCGTCTTATCGGAAAGAGAACAAGTGTTGAGAGGGTGAAGAAGAGGAAGGAGATGAGGAAAAGGTCTCTGATCCGGAGCCAGTTCAACAGAACGCTTCCTACTGCGGGCGAGAAGACTATTCCCAGCGGGGCTGCCGAGAAGACCGTTCCAAAGGCGGACGACATCTTCTCCCGGTCGCCCGCCGCCGAGATGTAGGCGTTGAGGGCTGGGAGGCTGAAGGCTGACAGTTGGAGAATAACCAGTCCCGGGACAACCTCTACCCAGGTCTTGGCCAGGTAGAATGTTATGGGCGGGGGAAGACTCGCGGCCCAGCTTATGATCAGTAGCTTTCTAAGCTCATACTTGTTCGCCAGTATCCCACCGGGAATCATCGATAGGGCAGCTGCGATGAAGCCGACTGAGAAGACCAGTCCCACTTGCTCTGGGCTTGCTTGCAGTTCTCGCAGGTAGATGGGCCAGACGTAGTTGTAGAGCCCTAGCCCAAAGGTCCAGAGGAACAGGGATAGGAAGAGGAGTCTGAGATCTCGGGAAAGGGTCCGGAATGAACCTAGCAGGTTTAGCCTTCGCGTCGTCAACAGAGGCCTGCTTCCTATTACGCTACACCAGTCAGATGGTTGGCGGCGGGTCGGAGTATTGAAGGGTAGCTTCTATGGATGGTGGTCGGGGGCAGAGCGGGAGATTGATTAAGAATGCTTGCTCTTTTTCGTTGTGATTTTTGCACCGTGATGTGAAAGTATTGTTTTTCTTGTTCGGGCGAACGCGTCCTAGCGCTTTTTCTCCCTAAATGCTTCAATCTTTTCCAGACGCTCTTTGAGTTGCCTGTTCTCCTCGCGCAGTTTATCCACGTCGTCTCGAAGATGTCGGAACTCGTCAGAGGCTTCCCGACCCGCTTGTATCTTGCGTATTGCCTCTCTAGCCCTTCTCTTCACCCGGCCGTCGAGCTCTCTTTCAATCAGCCTCTCAAGAGCTCCCACTGCCTTAGCGTCCAGTAGTTCTCCGAGGGCGACCGCTGCTTCCAGTCGGACTCTGAACCAGGGATCGTCTAGGAGACGGACGAGATGGTCCGTTACCTCTGGCTTTCCCTCACCCAGCTTTCCCAGGGCTTTGGTCGCGGCTTCCCTGGCGGCGTGGGGCTTGCCATATCTAGTCCACTCTATCACGATCGGGATGGCTTGAGGGTCTTTCAGCTCCGCGTATCCATCAAAGACCCCTACGCGTATGACTTCATTGAAGGATTCTTTGCGGAGGTTCTTCTTCAGAATGTCGAAGGCTTTGGGCGAGCGTGTCTTGCCGAGGCTTCGAGCTGCCTCCCCCTCGACAAAATAGCTGGGATCGCCTTCATCCAGAATCCCCATCAGGGCTTTGGCTGTGTCCTCGTCCCGGAACTCTCCTAGGGCTTTGACCACGGCTCTCCGGGCTTTCGGATGCTTCGTCTTCAGACCCGCTGTCAATGCTCTCAGTGCTGAGGTGGTCCGTATTGCTCCGAGGGCCTTTGCAGCGGCTGCTTGCACTCCCCAGAATGCATCTTTCAAGATAGCAGTCTTGAGAACATCCACCACGTCTTCGGTGGGATACTTTGCCAATCGTTGGGCAGCCCTAGCCCGGCCAATCGCGTTCCTGTCAGTCTGGAGCTGTTGCAATAGCATTCCTTTCGGCTTGTCAAAGTCCAGGGTCTTGGGAATCCAGTTCCCAGGGTCAAACTCCACGTCCCGAGGTTTCTCTGGAAGCGAGATGTAGAACGTCTCGTCCCTCTGCGTGATCATGACCCGTTTGGTCTGAACGGCTTTGGATAGGGTGAAGGAAATGTCTATTGGGGTTACGAAGACGAACGGTGTTTCTCCTTCTCCAAGCTGTGTCTGGGACACTGACAACTTGGCGATCTTCGCGTTATCGTCCCAGTCATAGCTGACCTTGAACTCTGGATGACCGCTGTGGTGGACCCACTGGTCAAAGAAGCCCTCTAAGCTCTTACCAGTGGCCTCTTCCATGGCCCGGCGGAAGTCGCTTGTCTCGACAACCTTCTCCCGGAACGCGTTCGCATAGTGTCGTAGGCCCTTATGGAAGAGCTCGTCTCCAAGATGATATCTGAGAGCGTGGAGTACGAGCCCGCCCTTCTCGTAAAGATGTCTGTCGAAGAGTTCTGTGGGCTCAATGTATGACTTGTTGACTATGGGCCTACGGTAGCGTTCACGATCTTCCTCCATGTATTCTTCAATGTCTTGGAGCTGGTAGTAGGCCGCTTCGTCCCTGCCCAAGTCGTGCTCCTTGAAAAGGGTCTCACAGTAGGTGGCGAAGCCCTCGTTTAGCCATGCGTGGGACCAGTCGCGGCAGGTGATGAGGTCGCCCCACCACTGATGGGCGAGTTCATGGGCCACGAGATCATCACTAGTGAAGTCTAGATGAGCCCGCTTGTCATGAAGGGTCCTCTCTGTTAGAGTTGTGGCGGTGATGTTCTCCATTCCGCCAAAAATGAAATCGGAAACCACAACCTGGGCATACTTTGGATACGGATACTTCACGCCGAAGTATTCGCTGAAGAAGCGGATCATCTTGGAAGTTTTTTCAAAACTCCGCTTCGCCTCCTCCTCTCGTCCCTTGGGAAGATAATACTGGAGTTCTACATCCTCAACTTTCTCCTTGACAACAGCGAACTCTCCAACGACCAAACTGATGAGATAGCTGGGATGTGGGAGGTCTTGTTTCCAATGGTAGGTCTTTGTCCCTCTGTTTTTGTCCTCCTTTGTTTCGATGAGAGACCCGTTTGATACTGCCATGTACTTCTGCGGGATTGTCACAGCAACTTCGCTGGTTGCCCGTTGGTTTGGATAGTCGTAGCAGGGGAACCAGTAACGGCTGTCCTCGTCCTCGCCTTGCGTCCACGCTTGGTACGGTCTTTTGGGGTATGCCTTGTCGGGCCCGATGAAGTAGAGGCCTCTTCGAGGCTCGCCTGAATATCGGATGCTGACTGTGACGTTTTCTTTGGTTTTCAGTGCCTTGTCGAGGTAGATGATGATCTTGCGGCCAGTGTTCTCGAAGCTGGCTGGCTTTCCGGCGGAAAGCTTCACGTCCTTGACATCAAGTTCAACAGCGTCGAACTCCAGACGAGTTACATTGCCAACTATAGGGGTCAGGGTGATGTGGGCTGTTCCTTCCAGCTTCTTTTTCACCGGGTCCACGTTCATGTCCAACTTGACGTGTTGAACGTCGAATTCCCGGTCCCGGGCGTAGTGGACTGTTGCACCGGGGAGAACGAAGGGCTTGAATTTCGACGGGACGCTGTTCATCGCGCAGTGCTGTTCCAAGCGAAAGGCATGTCCTCCAAGCAGGAATAAAGGATGGGCGATAGTGCCCGATTCATAATACTAACGGTTTTTCGACGCTACCAGCCATCATAATGAACAAACTTCTCGATGGGCTTCCGTTTGGGAGGCCCGAGCTTGACCACAGGATAGCCCAGGTAGACGAGACAAGCTATTTTCACGTGATCTGGGACCCCGAGTATCTTCTTGACTTCGGTCTCGCCTCTGATGGGCGTGGACCCGTGTACCGTTAGACATGTGCCCAGTCCAAGAGCGTGCGCGGCCAGGATCAGGTTCTGTACGGCAGGATAGATACTGGCGTATCGAACTTCCTCGCTCTTACTGACCCGGTTAAGGTCGAGGCAGCAGTAGATTAGCACGGGAACCTTCTCAGTGTTCCTCAGCATCTCTGTCGCCTCGTCATAGACATCCTTCATCCTGCTCGACATCCCGGGGATGGTGCTGATTCTCTGGAGCCAGGTCTTGAGCATGGGCTCCTTCAATCGAGCCTTCAGTTTGGTGTCGCGTACGACAATGAACTCCCAGGGCTGGGTGTTGCTGCCTGAGGCGGCTTTTGACGCAGCTTCTAGAATCGTTCTAATCTTGTCGTCGGGAATAGTGTCGGGCTTGAATCTCCGGACAGACCGTAAAGAGTTGATTCCATTTAGTAGCGGCATATCGGCTGGCATCGCAGGATTGCGCTGTTCTTCGGCCAAGATTAAAGACTATGAGCCCTCTCTGCTTGCTTGTTGTCCCGCGCTCAACCTAGGAAGTTGAAGATTGCAGTCGACCTGGATGGTGTCCTAGCGGAGACAATGGAAGCCTGGTGTAAGAGAGTGAATGAAATTTACGGGACGCGCCTGAGACTTGACGACTTGGACAGTTGGACTTCGTGGCGGAAGATTGGAATCACAAAGGACGACTTCTTCAAAATACTGGACGAGACCTGGGATACCTGGCAGGATATTCCTCCCACTGAACCCGGCTTAGCCAAGAAAGTTGAGAGGGTCGAGAAGCTGGGCAGTCTTGACATTGTCACGGGTCGGAGCAGGCAGACCGTGGAATCGGCGAGGAGCTGGCTGTCATATCACAAGATACCTTACCAGCGTTTCGTGCGGGTCCGAGGCTGGCGGGACAAGGTCTTCCTGAACTATGACGTGTACATTGATGATGCTCCGGAATTGATGCCCTTGATTTCACGGAATCCGAGAATGCGCGGAATTCTCTATGCCAGGCCATGGAATCAGGAGGTTGCGGATATGCCTCGGGTCTACAAGGTTGAGAGCTGGAATCGGATACCAGAAGTGCTCGGTGATATCATGGAATCATCGAAGCGAAAAGTACGCGCGTGAGGACAAGTACGAGTCCAGGGGGGTCCTCGTCGACAATCCTTCGACTCGGATATAGATCCATTCTTTTTAGTGAAAGAATCCTCTAAGCCTTGAGACCTTAGCGTGGCAGACCCAATTGGGGTATTGGCCGGTCTGTGGCTTATCTGGTCGTTGACTATTTCCCTTCGGAAGCCCTTCCAATAGACTACAGACGAGACGGCGAGGATCAGGACGAGCCAAAGGGCTACCACAACCAAGGAGCGTATCGTCGAAGCTGGAACCAGGCCTTCATCTGTGCCAAGGGGCTGTTCCGTTACGGGGTTCAACAGCTCTTCCACAGGAGCATAGTCGTCGCGCAAGAGTGGCAGGTAAGAGGCGAGGATAGTTCCAGTGTAGAGATGTTCTGGGTAGTGGGAGAAGCCGGGAACTCTAACCTTCCCAAGCCCAGCCGCGAGGCTTCGAAGCTCATCTTTAGACGCATCAAACGGTGACTTGGTAGCCACCAGGATGGTATTCTGGATTGTCGAGTCACCCGAGTCGCTGACACGAAAGATGTGCAGAGAGGGGAAGAGTTGGGAAACCGTTCTGTACTCGGCCCAGAAAAGGTCAGAGGTATCTCCCACCATGGAAGTGATCAGGTTCGAGACCAACAGACCCGTGGGAGAGAGGTGGTCCCTTAACAGAGCGAAGAACTCGTAGGTCATGAGGTGAAAGGGCACATACGTCTTGGAGTACGCATCCAAAACCACAAGGTCATAGGTTTCGCTTGTCCTAGCCAGGAAAACACGGCCGTCATCAACGTAGATGCTGAGGCGAAGATCGTCGACGACGTTAAAGTACCTCATCGCCACATCGACCACATCAGGGTCTATCTCGACAACATCTACACTAACGTCAGGATAGTCAGCTAGAAACTGCTTGGGTCCGGAAAAACCCCCGCCGCCTACGAAGAGTACACTGGTCAAGTTGGAATTGAATAGAAAGGCCGCGTTGAAGTAACCCGTGTATGCGAAGGCTGGATTGTTGGACCCGTTCAAGAACATGCCACTCTGCCTTAGCCCGTTGAGGTAGAGGGTCCTGACTCCAGCCGCGTCAGTAACATCGAGATGGCTGTAGGGTGTGTCCTTTTCATAGATGACGTTTCCAGAGTGGGCAGAGAATCCACTGAGTACTAGCTGCGTGGGAAAGGTTAGAACGATGATGGCCAGCACAGCCAGAACCTTCACTCTCTTACTAAGCCCTAGTGCAGAAGCGCCGATCAGAAGAATCCCTAGTGCTTCAATAGTCGTCCTGACCGTGAACGCTGGGATTAGGACGAAGACTGTGACGAAGGTGCCTGCGATGCTGCCTATGGTTGAGAGGGCGTAGATGTTGCCTGCTACTCCCCCAAGATGCTCGAGGCTCTTTGCGCCCAGCTTGACGGCATAGGGGGAAACCATTCCCAACAGGATGGTTGGGGGCGCAAGGATGACGAGGGAGGCTAGAAGCGGACCATACCTCTCACCAAGCCCGAGGTTGAATACGATTTCGAAGGCTCCAGGCGCTACGGAGGGCACAGTGAGGATGAAGATCCCCGCGGCGAGGAGGACGAGGGAGAACCTTTCGAAGCTCGGACCCATGTCCGCAATCCTGCCGCCGAGATAGTAGCCCATGCTGAGAAAGGTTAGCACGACCCCTATCAGGCTCCCCCAAACATAGACAGAGTTTCCAAAATACGGTGCGAGGATTCTGCTCCCCATGATTTCGAGAGCCATCACCACTGCGCCTGCAGCGAAAATGTCGATGCTCAACAGCAGGTCCGAAACAGAGGCTCTCACTGTTACCCAGGAGGCGGTGCCGGTCAGGAATGATAAGACTCTTAGCGTAGGCCGGGACGGGCTCGACCCGCACATAGAAGCGCGTTCTTCTGAGCAAAACCTCTGGAATCTTTATACCGCGTAAACTTCAGCACGGCCCAGGTTCCAGCCTTGAAGCGCGAGTACGCTGTACCAGAAGGCCTCTACTATACGAAAGATCACGAGTGGCTCCGCATAGAAGGCGACAACTGTCGCGTAGGGGTCACTGACTACGCTCAGAAATCTCTCCACGAGATCGTCTACGTCGAGCTTCCGAAAGTAGGCGTGAAGGTTGGTCAGATGCAGAGCCTGGGAACGGTCGAATCCGTCAAAGCTGTTGCCGATGTGTATTCGCCCATCTCGGGGGAGGTCTTGGAGGTGAACAACAGCCTATCTGATGCTCCCGAGCTGGTGAACAAGAGCCCCTACGGCGAGGGATGGATCACCGTGATCAAGCCCGACGATTTTAAGAAGGACTTGGCGGGCCTGATGAGTGCTCAGGCCTACCGGGACTTTCTGGCTAAGATCACTGAGAAGAAATAGCCGGGTCTAATTGAGGCCGGCTCCGCCGAGGTGCGTGGTCCAAGAGGCGTTCCAGCGTTCTCCCATCCAAGTATAGGTTTGTCCACCTAGTGCTGTGTTGACTTATAGTCGGTTAGCTCTCTGGCTTAAGGGCGGACCTACTGCTCCCCTCTTACGTCGTGCTCGCTGTAAAGTCAGTGAAACAGAGCTATGTTCCGTCGGAAGATGTTCTAGTACTTCTTGAGACATTCAGGAAAATGGTCAATGATTGCTTGCGAATCGGGCTCGCCAACGACGCCTCCTCCCTGAAAAGGCTGTCATTGCTCTCCTACAGGGAGCTTAGAGGGTACAGTTGTCCTTCCTACTACAAGCTTTGTGCAATATCTAGGGCTGTAGGGGTCCTTGCAGCGAATAAGAAGTCTAACAGAAGAGGATTCACTCCCAGGAGTCCCTACGCCCTCAAGCCCCAATTGGTTTCCTGTTACGGTTTCAAGGTCGAGAATGGTCTCCTCAAGATCCCCATGGGCCGAAGAAGGTACCGGGACATACCCCTAACGATGCACACGCTTTCGGTGCTTTCAGAGTCGGGTTTGAGAGTGCGTTCGTTTACCCTTACTGCCAGCACACTAAGCCTGACCTTTTCCAAAGAGGTGCGAGAGATAGAATGCACCAACACAGTCGGAGTGGACAGGAACCTGCGCAACCTAACCTGTGGCAACGAGGAAGAAGTAGTCCAGTACGACCTCTCGGAAACGATTAGGATTGCAAAGAACACTAGGCGGATCATTGCTTCTTTCAAGCGGGACGATGCGAGGATAAGACGGAAGATAGCATCGAAGTATGGGAGGCGTAGAACCGCTAGGACGAATCAACTTCTACACATCGCCACGAAGCATTTGGTAACCAGTGCCGCTAACCATGGAGAAGCATTAGTTTTAGAGGATATTAGAGGGATACGTCGCCTCTATCAGCGGGGAAATGGTCAGGGCAGGAAGCGAAGGGCTCGGATGAACGGATGGTCCTTCTCCGAGGCTCAGAGACAGATCGAATACAAGGCCAACTGGGCAGGCCTTCCAGTGATACAACTAACCATTCGGGAAACCAGGGGTACCAGTACTACTTGTCCGAGATGCGGGGAGAGACTCCAATCGGACAGTCGCTTGGAACGCAAACTCTGGTGCGGAAAGTGCAGATGGTTGATGGACCGGGACGTGGTTGCAGCCATCAACATAGCTCGAAGGGGACGGTTGAGGTTCGACCGTTCCCTGCCTGATTCACAGGCGAAAGGCGGAGCAGCTGAAGCAATGAAGGGAAACCCAACGCCTATGGTAATCCTCAGAGTCGATGCTCCGAAGTCAACTTGTCCAACGACAAGTTAACAGAACCTCCACCTAGGCAGTTTATCTTCCAGCCCGACGGGTCCTAGCCAGTCCACCCTCTAGTGTATCCCAATGGTTGCTGAAGCGTTCACCCTCCTGTCACCGCCCACGAAGAGCCTGCTAGAGGGGGCCGGAATCGTCAAACCCACACCTCCACAAGCCGAGGCTATTCCACTCATCGCAAACGGCGAGAACGTGCTAGTCATTGCCCCGACAGGGTCGGGCAAGACCGAGGCTGCTCTCTTACCCCTCATCGATCGTATGATACAAGAACAGGGCCGTCAGGGCATCTCGCTTGTTTACATCACTCCGCTACGGGCTCTGAACCGGGACCTTCTCAAACGCCTACAGGTCTGGTCGCGCAAGCTCGGCTTCAC
>CAYIBO010000008.1:2958-20423 GCA_964361545.1 uncultured Candidatus Bathyarchaeia archaeon | reverse complement strand
TTATTCTGCCGAGAAGGTTCACCGGACTGTAGGGCTTCGTAGGCCCGAAAAACACGCAAACCGCGTCCCCGATGGGCCAATACCCGATAGTTCCAACCTCTACAGAGCCCCGGGGATTCTCTCCGGGAGCCTTCACTGGAATCTGAAAATACACCTCCTCCCCCCACAGCGCGGCCCTCCCGTGAATAGGCAGCCGTTTCAGTATGGAGTCCGCTGTACGAGGAGCAGCGAACCTGTGAAACTCGCCTGAAGCCTCTCCTACACCCTCAATGGTGAAGACGACCTTCGGCCGTGAAACCTCTGAAGCAGCCATGTTGACCGTTCTAGCGAGACGAAAATGATTCGCCAAGCTATATAGATGGCTAGAAGCCTCCGACCTCCAACCGTGAAGCCGGGCGTGAAACGGGTAATTATTGTAGGAGCGGCGGGACGAGACTTTCACAATTTCAACCTCGTCTACAAGAACTCTCCGGATTACCAGGTTGTAGCTTTCACAGCCGCGCAGATACCGGGTATAGAGGGAAGGACCTACCCGCCGGAGCTTGCGGGACCAAGATACCCCAAGGGTATTCCCATCTTCTCAGAAGAAGAGCTCCCCCGACTCGTCAGGGAAAAGAAAGCTGATCTTGTGGTTCTCTCCTACAGCGACCTTTCCTACGCCGAGGTGATGCACAAAGCATCCATCGCCATGGCCGCCGGGGCCGACTTCGAGCTTCTAGGACCCGAGAGCACCATGCTACGCTCCAAACTCCCAGTAGTTTCCATAGGCGCAGTAAGAACAGGAGCAGGCAAGAGCACCGTTTCGAGAAGAGTCTGCTCCATCCTCCGCCAGAAGGGTAAGAAGGTGGCCGTGATAAGGCACCCGATGCCCTACGGAGACCTTTCCAAAGCCGTATCCCAGAGGTTCGCGTCCTATGAAGACCTGGACAAGTACGAGTGCTCCATCGAGGAACGGGAAGAGTACGAACCCCATATTGAACGGGGTTTTGTCGTCTTTGCAGGAGTAGACTACGAGAAAATACTATCCGCGGCGGAAAAGGAAGCCGACGTCATCGTCTGGGACGGCGGCAACAACGACATACCCTTCATCAGGCCAAACGTCCACTTCGCAGTCCTCGACCCCCTCCGTCCCGGCCACGAGCTAACACACTATCCCAGCGAAGTCAACGTCCGCATAGCAGACGCCGCCATCATCAACAAAGTAGACACCGCGGAGCAGAAGAACATAGAACTGGTCCAGTCGAACATCAAACAGCTTAACCCCGGAGCCACGGTGATCAAAGCCTCCTCAGAAATCGTGCTAGACAAGCCGGATCTTGTAAAGGGAAAAAGGGTCCTGGTCATAGAAGACGGGCCCACCGTGACCCACGGAGACATGCCCTACGGCGTTGGTTTCATTGCTGCAAAACGGTTCCATGCGGCGGAGATTGTGGACCCGCGAAAATCCGCGGTGGGAATCGTCAGGGAAACCTACCGGAAGTATCCACACTTGACACAGGTCCTTCCAACCATGGGCTATGGAAACCAGCAGATCAGGGACCTGGAGTCCACTATAAGCAAGGCGGACTGCGACAGCATCATAATCGGAACTCCCGCCGACATTCGGCGGCTTATCAAATTCTCCAAGCCCACAGCGAAGGTAAGCTATGAACTAAAGGAGCTGACAAAGCCCGACATAGAGGACGTCCTACGGTCTAGCAAGATCTGCTAGTTCTGCTCGATCTTCACCATCCCACCTTTGTCACGGAAATAGTTCCAAGCCCATCTCAGCCACATTCCACCAAAACTCCCTCAAGTCAAAGGACGTCTCCTGGCCAAGGCCGAAACAGAGTCAATCGGCAAGCTACTACGTACTACTAGAGAACTCCGAGCCAAGGTTACAGAATCCTTACAGAGCCAAGTCCATGAGGCGGACAATGGAAAGTCCACATTGAGCCTCCTAACCATAGGATACCTAATAGTCGGCTCATTAATCGCCGCAGGCATCATACCCCTCCTCATCGCAGGCCGAGTCAAAGTCTCAAGCCTCAGAATCCTATCACTCTTCCTAGGGCTCTTCGCCATCACCCACGGCCTCTACCATCTAGCCGCCATACAACGACTCATGTTCCTAGCCGACGTGGTCTTTGAGCCTGTCTCGGTCACCCTGCTATTCATTTTCGGACTCTACTATTCCAAGAAGGCGGTACTATAGCGATGGCCGAAGAACTACTCATCGAGGCCTTCGAAATCTACAGCCTCATCATGGTACTATTATCCTTCGCAGTCTTCACATGGCTCGGAGTCAAGGCCAAGAGCATAGGCAGCTTCCGCCTACAACTCTCCATCTTCATGCTCATATGGGCCGTGTCAGAGATACCACACATAGCCGAAACTCTCAATCTGTTCTCCACAGCCGGCTACGAGATGTTAGGGTTGACACTCCACCTGATCTCCATGGCAGCCTTCTCACTCTTCATAGCAGTACGCTCCTACGGCTTCCTCCGAATACAACCCCCAACCATCTCCACCACAACCCAGCAACCCTCCACGCCCCAAAGAACCGAGGATGGGAACCTTGACCCAAGCCAGCTTCGATGACCTGCTCAAACTATCAGTTTACGAATCCCTGACCAAGACCCTAGGAGAAGCCACGTGGAAGGCCCTAACCTTCTACTTCGACCTAAACCGTATAGCAAGCCATCCCGAACAGTTCGAAATAATCCTCAACAGGCTATTCGGTACCGACCGGTCACGGGAAATTCAGAAACTCGTTATAGAATGCTTCCTCAGCAAAACCGGAGCACCACGCGTCCCAATAGTCGAGGGAAAAGGACTAGACGACTACTATGCATCACCGGCCAGTCCCGCAAGCCCCGGCTTCATAGACTGGATACGGAGAGCAAGAACAAGCTTCACATCGTACAGCCCAGAGTCCAAGTGAACCCGAACAAAGGAGACGTGCCATCCGAATGAACCAGGCAAACACAAGCTTCGAGAAGCTTTTCGAGATGGTCGTGAGCGAAGTCATATTCAAGATGCTGGGAGCCGAAGTCTGGAAGGCTCTAAGGTTCTATTTCGACACCAAGACCGCAGCCAGAGACCTGGAAGCATTCACAAAACTTCTCGACAAGGTTTTCGGCGCATCTTCCAAGACGATCGAACGCATGGTAATCAAAACCCTCTGCACAAAGATGGGAATTCCACCTGACAGAATGGACAAGAAGGAGTTTGCAGAAGGGGTCAGCACGGCCAAGGCCCGGTTCTCATCCTACCTCACGAATCTCTCTTCAAACCCTTAAGCTGCCTTCATCAATGTTCCCAGCACCACTTGGCGATAAGACTAAGAAAAGCAGGCAACATCTTCGCCACACTCGAGAGGAGGGGCGCAACAGTAGACTTCAGGGACGCTATGATAGCAGGGATCGCCCTCGAGAACAGGCTTACGGTTGTGACTAGGAACAAGGCGGACTACTCCAAGGTTCCAGGATTATCTATAGACGAATGGTAGCCCCCCAGACAGGAACAGTCTTCTGGAAAACCTCCCGGGGGGGATGTCAACAAGATTTCGCGACGCGAGACCTGCGAATCCCGAAAGGCGCCTGTGCAGACGAAGCTTCTATCCCCTTTCAGCAGCTTCTCCACACTAACCCGCCAGGATTCACAACCATATCGCCCTGATGTGCCCGGTATCTGCCCTTTTCACGATTCCAAGCCTATTGTTCTAGGCTGCCGCATAGGAAAAAGAACGGGGCAGAAACACCAGTTTCACGCTCAGACCAGCCAGACACGCCCAGAACAAGCCTGATTCGCCAATCTAAGCCCGTGGTTTTCAGCCCTCCATAATCCACGGGGAAACCTTCCACCAGGCCCATACGAACCTTCCGTGTCGCGAAAACGGTTACAAGCCCGTTTCAGCCGCCAAAACCGGAAAAATCAGCTAAAACGCGCCCCGTGCGGGACCATCCTCTCGAGAAGGCCCCAAGGGCGGGGTGGTCCCCAAAATCGTGCGCCACAAGACCCGCCCATCCTCCTCCCATTACGGTCTAGCAGACTCCTCCAACAGCCGTTCTAGGCAATGGTCTTCCGTAGTGTTTCCGCTACATACTCTATATCTGAATCAGAAAGCCTAGGGTGGATGGGCAGAGAAAACACCTGGCGAGCGGCCTTCTCAGTCTCGGAAAGCCTGCCCCTCCGGGCCACGTTCGAGTCCCTGTACAGCGGCGTCGAGTGAACCGGTGTGGAATAGTACACCGCCGCTTCAATATTCTTACTCCACAACCTATCAACAATCTTGTTACGCTTCGCAGCATTCACTCCCCTGAGACGGGCAGTGTACAGGTACCAGCTATGCCTACGCCCACTCGGCTCCTTCGGCAAAATCAGCTTCCCCGACATACCAAGCTTCTCCGAGGCCAATTCCGCATTCCTCCTCCTCTTCTCCAGAAACGACGGCAGCTTCTTCAGCTGAGCAAAGCCGATGGCAGCAGCCACCTCCGCCATATGGTAGTTGTGGCCCAAGCGGACACTCCAGTAAGGGCGCTGTTCTCCGTGAGAACGGATCATCCTCAAGGCCTGAGCGTACTCATCGTCGCCAGTTGTAATCATTCCTCCCTCACCAGTCGTCAAGTTCTTTCCCGCATAGAAGCTGAAACAGGTCATGTCAGCGATGGAACCAACCCTCTTCCCGTCGAACTGTGCACCATGAGCCTGGGCCGCGTCCTCAATCACAACTATTCCCTTCTCCTTGGCGAAGTCCATGATCGCCGCCAGGTCGGCCGGCAACCCGTACATGTCCGTGGGAATAACTGCCTTTGTCCTTCTAGTCAGGGCCTCCTCCACACTGTCGAGCCGCAGACAGTAAGTGTCCTTGTCGATGTCCGCGAAGACCGGGGTTGCACCGGTAAGCGCGACAGCGTTAGCGGCTCCGATGAAGGTGAAGGAGGGAAGAATGACCTCGTCGTCGTGTCCAACATCCGCGGCCAGGAGCGCTGCGTGGAGTGCCGCTGTTCCGTTGACCACAGCAATGGCATGCTTCGCTCCAACAAACTTGGCGAAGCTTCTCTCAAACTCGAGGACTCGAGGACCCATGCCACTCTTATCTGTCAGAATTCCGCTTCGCAGAACTTCCACAACAAGATCAATCTCCTCCTTTCCCAGAAAAGGCTGGTTGATTCTGATGAGCTCTCGCAAGTCTGGAAGAAGCCTCTTATGATCCCCGCCTATATGGTGTAGCTAAAAGAGTTAGCACGTCTAGCCTGAGCCAGTGACAGCGTTTTGGCTCTTATCAGATTTCCAAGAGAGCCGCGACGGAAATTGCACCATATGTACTCAGTCTTAGGCGAGGCTTGCTCAGGCACAGTGAATTGCAGTCCAAGGTGCTTCGTGTTTCGAAAGATATCTATCATCGCGGGGGAACAGCGAGAGACACGTAGAGTGTCAACCTCGAATGTTAGTCAAGATGCAGACATTCTCGAGCAGCTAGGGTTTCTAACGCTCACTTCTCGGAAATTCGCAGATGCATCTCCAGCTCTCGCCTGGAGTAGTCCAAATCGCCAGAAATGAGCCTAGATTGGTTCTTTTAGACCCACAAGCCCCGGAAGCATGATTTCGTCAACGTTTCAAAACATTACGGCTTGACAAGATTTATATCGCGCGATTTTCGTCGGATGAATTGCGACTAGAATTGTCAGCAGAACTGGCGGGTCAGTCCGTAATTATTCTGAGAGAGGGAACCTCTCGGAGTCGGGGCCGAGAGGCCCAGAAGGCCAACATAATCGCGGCCAAAATCATCGCCGAGTCAGTCAAGACTTCTCTTGGTCCGAAAGGAATGGACAAGATGCTGGTCGACGGATTCGGAGATGTGACCATCACCAACGACGGTGCGACCATCCTCGACGAAATGGAGGTCCAACACCCAGCGGCCAAGATGATGGTCGAGGTTGCCAAAACCCAGGACGACGAAGTGGGTGATGGAACCACAACGTCAGTCGTGGTGGCCGGGGAGTTGCTGAAGAAGGCGGAGGAACTCATCGACCAGAACGTTCACCCAACGGTCATAGTTGACGGATACCGAGCAGCCTCGACCAGAGCGCTAGAAATTCTGGACCAGATCGCGATCAAAGTGGACCCTTCTGACAAGAACATGCTTCGGAAAGTGGCGGAGGTCTCGCTGGCCAGCAAGATCCTGGCGGAGTACAAGACTCCCATGGCGGAACTGGCTGTGAACGCTATACTCCAGATAGCCGAGAAGACGGTCGATGGTTACAATGTCGACATAGACGATGTGAAGGTGGAGAAGAAGCCCGGCGAAGCACTTACCGATACGGTTCTTGTCAAAGGCATCGTCCTCGACAAGGAAGTCGTCCACCCTGGAATGCCTAAGAGGATTGAGGACGCAAAGATTGCCTTGGTGGATGCGCCTCTAGAGGTGGAGAAGACCGAGTTTGACGCTAAGATAAACATCGAGAACCCCGAACAGATGAAAGCCTTTCTCGACGAAGAGGAAAAGATGCTGAAGTCAATGGTCGAAAAAATCTCGAAAGCCGGGGCTAACGTTCTACTCTGCGAGAAAGGCATTGACGATGTGGCTCAGCACTACCTCGCCAAAGAAGGCATTCTCGCGGTGCGACGTGTCAAGCAATCTGATATGGAGAAACTCGTTAAGGCCACCGGAGGAAAGGTAGCTAGCAACCTTGACGATTTGAGAGCCGGAGACCTCGGAAAAGCGCAACTTGTGGAGGAGAGAAAGATCGCAGATGACAAGATGGTATTTGTCGAAGGATGCAAGAACCCCAAGGCTGTCACGGTGCTGGTTAGGGGTGGAAGTGAGAGGCTCGTGGACGAGGCTGAAAGGTCGATCCATGATGCCTTATGCGTCGTGAGAGACGTGGTGCGAGATCCTCGAGTGGTAGGAGGCGGAGGTGCTCCCGAGGCGGAGATCGCCCGTCGGCTAAGGGACTACGCTCAGAAACTGTCGGGCAAAGAGCAACTGGCAGTGTTGGCATTTGCTGAAGCCCTCGAGAGCGTCCCAATGGCACTAGCCGAGAACGCAGGGCTTGACCCCATCGACATCATGGTACAGTTGCGAGCAGCGCACGAGAAGGGCCAGCTCTGGGCGGGAGTGGACGTCTTCGACGGCAAGATAGCGGACCTTAGAGAGAAGGGAGTTCTCGAACCCCACGGCGTGAAAATGCAAGTAATCAAATCTGCAGCCGAAGCCGCGGGAATGATTCTGAAAATTGACGATGTAATAGCCGCGGCAAAGTCAAAAGAGGATAGGGGTCCCCCGAAGGGAAAGGAAGAGGGTGGCGAAGAGGGAGCAAGTGAGTTCTAGGGAGCCCGATAACATAATCATCGGGCCGCCCAAACTCACTCGCTTCGAGAGAGCAAGAGTCGTCGGAGCCAGGGCCTTACAAGTCTCCGAGGGCGCTCCCATCCTACTAGACATCACAGACCCCACATTGTCTCCAATTGACATTGCCCTCATGGAACTCGAAGCGGGAGTGTTGCCCATCAGCATAAGACGGGCCCTCCCCGACGGAACGAGCCAGAACATACCCCTCAAATGGCTGCTACAACGTCAGAAGGAAGAACGGAAGACGAGAGCGAAAAAGGAAGACTGAAAGGGTCCAGCTAGAGCTTAAGGGCCTTGACGGTCAATTCCAGCGACGAGAGCTTCGCCTGGAAGTCAGCCTTTCTTGTCATGTTGCTTCTCTCCTTGCTCGCGATAGGGCTTCGGCTTCTTGAACAGGCGTTTTTCAGTCCTGAGTTCGAGGTATCCCTGGTCTACGTTCCCACCGGGGTTCTGTTCGCCGTGTGGCTTTCAGAAGCTCTGAGGGGCAGAAGGGTCCAGGCTTAGGAGTTCCCCTTCAGGGGGAGCCGAGCGCTCATCAGGTTGGCATCCGCACCATCGTGGTAGTAGTGTGAAACCACTCTCACGATTTCAAAGCCCATCAGTTTGTAGAGACTGACAGCCTCCTCGTTCGCTGCCCTGACTTCCAGGAAGCATTCTTCCGCGCCGTGCAACTCAAGCGCCTTGAGGGAGGCTGTCACGAGCTCCTTTCCTATTCCCTGCCTTCGGTACTCTGGCAGGACGGCTACGGAGACGACGTGACCCTTTCTGACCATTCTGAAACGGCGAACGTCCGAGAAGCCAAACTCCAGCCTGCACATGATGTAGCCCACCACCTTCCTGTCGGTTTCGGAGACGATGAAGGCTTCGGGACAGGTCTTGTATACTTCCATGAAGAAGTATGGGCTGTAGTTCTCCGGAAGGCAAACCCGGTTGATCTCGATGACAGCCGATAGATCCTCGGGTCGAAACGGCCGCAGTAGGTGGGGAAGCTCCAGCAAACTGGATTCCTGGCTATGAGAGAGTTCTGGCGTATAATATCTTGTCGTTGAATTCGACATCTTTGAACGGCGTGACAACATGTTTAAATTGCCAAGAAGGACGCGAGCCATCAAACCGGCGCGTACCTGATGAGTGACGCTCCCCAGCCGACACCTCAGACAACCTTTGCAGTCTATGTTGGGCCCTCGCTAGAAACAATACGTTCAACTGTAGCCGCGTATTTCCAGGTCAGAGATGCCTTTCTAGATCCGTACGGAGTCCCTACAGTACAGGTTGCAGCTGAACCGGTGAAGACCAAGTTCAAGTCCCTTCTGGACCAGCTGGCTCATCAACGACTGGTCGCCGCGATAAGAGGGACCGGGGACACCTTGACCATCAAAATCTTCCAAAAGCCACCAGTCAAACCATCTCGTAGAATGATCAACCTCCTCCTCTTCGTCGCCACGCTGGGAACCGTCTTCTTTGCGGGGTATCGGATTTGGACAGCTTTTGCCGATGTTGTTGCGCCAGGAGCTAATTCATACTTGATGGGTGCCGAGTTTGCAGTGGGGCTTCTGGCAATAATAGGCCTTCATGAGTTTGGACATCAGGCAGCCGCCAAATACCACAAACTTGACGCCACACTTCCCTACTTTATTCCGGGTCTACCACCCTTCGGAACATTCGGAGCCCTGATCTCCCTGAGAGAACCCCCGGCGAACAGGGACCAGTTATTCGACCTCGGTCTGAGCGGCCCCGTAGTGGGCTTCCTAGTCACAATACTGGTGGGCCTTCTATGGATAGCCTTCGGACTTCAACTGAGTGACGGCCAGGTGACTGCACTCGTGAACCAAGGAAAGATTACTTTCGCAGACTGGCCTTCTCAACCAGCCCTACTGATACTGCTGGACAACCTCAGGAGCCTCCTGAGACCGGATGTGGCTCCAAATGCCATACTGTACAGCCAGCTCTTCTTTGCAGCCCAGATCGGAGCTCTTCTAACATTTCTCAACATAATTCCTGCCTGGCAGCTTGATGGGGGGCACATCTCACGGGCAGCCTTTGGTCCCGAGGGACACCGAGTAGCAACTGTGATTGGCGTCATTGGGCTTTTTCTAACGGGTTACTATGGTTTCGCAATTCTCCTGCTGATATTCATGAGCTTCTCTAGGAGGGGATTCTCCGGTGTCGAACCCTTGGACGACATAAGCCCCATCAGCAACTCAAGAAAGATCCTGTATGTTCTAGCCCTAGTCACGCTGGGTCTGACCTTCTCATTCACGCCATTTTGATCGGCCCATGCGCAGACTCTTATCCGGGCCGACTTCCAACCGAGTCATAGTCGAGCTGCTAAGAGCGACGAAGGCTGGAAGACCTGCTTCCATTAACACGGTAGCATCGCATTCTCGATGTTCCTCAGAGTTCGCTCGAGAAGTTCTCGCAGAATTGGGAGTAAACCTTGAGGAAGGTCAACTGACAATCTCCACGGCTGATAGACTGAGGCTGGCGATAGAGGTTGCGAGACGTGGAGCCTTGGGCGACGTCGCAAGGTCACTCGATTGGCGCGAGTTCGAGATGTTCACGGAGCGATGTCTCGCTGAAGCTGGCTATGGTGTGAAGAGAGATATCCGGGTCACGGACGGGACAAGAAGTTGGCAGATCGACGTTCTGGGGTTGAAAGCAGAAACGGCTCTCTGCTTCGACTGTAAGCACTGGAGCAGCCCATCATATCCTTCGAAACTTGAAAAGGCTGCTGAACATCAGGCAGCCGCTACTCGCAGTCTCCTTCAGAACATTTGGAAAACGAAGAGCCCGCATATCTACGGCTTGCCCATCGTCTTGACCCTGTTCGACCCCCATCAGAGGGTACGGAACGGAGTTGTGCTGCTGTCAATCCGGCAACTGCCCGACTTCCTCGGAAATCTAGCCGTATATTCGGGGGATTTGCCTTACATCACTTCGAAAGAGGGCAACGCAGAAAACCCTATCAAAGAACCCCGTTTCTAAAGGTGCGATCCAACTTGAAGCTAGTAGTCGTCGGCGCAGGAACCATGGGCTCTGGAATAGCCTACTCTTCTGCCATGGCCGGCTATGACGTGGTGGTTGTCGAGCAGGACAGAAAGTTCCTGGAACAGGGAATGCGAAGGATTGAAGAGTATGTCGAGAAGGGTCTTGCCCGAGGCATAATCGATAAGGTCAAGGCAGCGGAGACTAGGTCGAGGCTCAAAGGAACGATTGATTACGGAGAAGCATGCCAAAACGTGGACATCGTGGTGGAGGCTGTGTTCGAGGATCCTCGCGTCAAAGAAGAGGTCTTCGCCAGGCTGGACCAAGTATCCCCCCAGAAGGCCATCCTCGCCTCTAACACTTCCTCAATTAGTATCACCAAGCTCGCCTCCTCGACCAAACGTCCCGAGAAGGTCCTCGGACTTCACTTCTTCAACCCCGTCCCCACGATGAAGCTCGTTGAGCTAATCAAGGGAAAGCACACCTCAGAGGAAACTGTTGCGGCAGCTTCCCGGTTCGTTCAGACCCTGGGCAAGACCGTGGTTCAGTCAGCCGACCACACGGGCTTCATAGTGAATAGGGCGTTGATGCCATTCATCAACGAATGCGCCAAACTCCTCGACGAGAGTGTTGCGTCCCGCGACGACATCGACAAAGCCTTCGTCCTCGGTACAAACCATCCCATGGGACCCCTCCAACTGGCAGACTTCATAGGTAACGACGTCGTACTATCAACTCTCAAAGTCCTCGAAGGAGAATACGGTGCGTGTTTTCGACCGGCAAAGTCCCTAGTAAGCATGGTAGCTCAGGGAAGACTGGGCCGAAAGACGAAGAAGGGATTCTATGAATACTGAAGGGTCTCAACGAGATTCAGAGACCGAGACGAAACACCTCACCGAGGTGATCTTGAAGGGAGACGAGGAGCAAGCCGCCAGATCAGCTGAAGAGATGTCTCGAGAAAGGTCAGAGGTCAATGACTTGGTGGACGCAATTTCGGATGCTATGAACATTGTCGCAGACTTGCACGAAGTCGGCAGATACTCCGTGGAACAGGTCGAGAGGTGCGAGAAAGCGGCAGAAAGGGCACTGACAGCCCTGAGACCAAAAATCCGTGTCGAACAGACGAGAATCTCAGGCCGCGTCATGGTAGCTTCCCTGAAGGACGACCCACACAGCTTCGACAAGACGCTACTCATGGCCATGCTGGAAATCGGAGGATTCACACCTCTAGACGGGGGATCAGACATGTCTCCTCAGGAAATCGTCCAGAAGGTCGACGAGCTGGACCCGGACATCCTCGCGGTCCCTCTAGTAACGGAATCGGCAGCAAAGAACCTCCTGGAGACATCGCATCTGATTAGCTCCAACAGAATCAAGCCGCATATTGTCGTCTACGGAAGAGGTGCCTCAAGCCTCTCCCGGCAAGAAGGGTTTGGGATCGTGGAAGAAGATTCGATCAGTGTTCTGAGCAGGATAGCTGAGCTGTTGATTTCGAAAAACTAGCTACTTTCTCCTTCGAAGCAGGAGCATCAGATTCCTAGCTCCTTTTACCCGCCACATCTGGAGAGCTGCCACGGTCACCGCGCCCAAGGCCGCTACTAGTTGGGAGATGATGAATCTCGTGGACGCGTCTATTCTTGAGACTCCGAAAGACCAGTTGTAGAAGTCTATCGCACCTTGTCGAATCTGGGGAATGGACGTGCTGACCGAGTCCACGAACTTAACGAACCCAACTGAGTCGACTATGTACGGGACGAATAGGAGGATCGTAAACGGGGTCAGGACCAGGGTTGCGACGCGAACCATGCGAAGCGGATACAGTATCCTTCTGACCTGCCTGTCTGGGCCAGCCTTAACATAGGCTGTGCTTTCGAAAACACTCATCCACAGGGTCAAAAGAACAACGGCATTTCCAAGAGATAGGCACAGCGCGATTGAGATGGGAAGGGTCCAAGCTCCAATAGGAATGGACACTTGTTTGTCCACGAGACCGCGGCCGACCATGTAGTTGAAGAAGAATATCTCAATGGCCACGGCCACTGCGGCGAAGAGAATGGCGGGAATCCAGCCCCGAACAATCTCCCATTTGAGGAAGATTCTCTTGTACGATTCCGACAAAGCCCAACCCTTCGCAACAGTTTGGAAGAGCCCACGGGGCTCCGGTTAAAAAGCCCAACGGACAGCCACTGTAACCGGTTCAATTCTGAAGAAGTTACGGGACCTTAGTCTATGCCGTGGCGGACCATGAGAGACACAGCCGGATGGATGGGTTCCTCATTGGACCGTTGGGTGTAGCTTAGTCTCTGTGGTGCCGTTGAAAAAGAGCAGATGCATACTATTTGGCCTGCCTCTTGTCCTAGCGATCGCGCTGGTTCTGCCAGTTCATTCCGAGGTCATGAGCCCCCAGGAAGCTGTGAACCTCTATTCAGGGGATAAGCTCACAGTCAAGTCCGACCAACCTACTATCCAGAGAGTAGTCATTAGAGGTAATCTGAGCGCGGCATCAATTTCGAGCCTCAGCTACCCGGCCAGAAACTTCACCCTAACCTCGAATGCAACAGAACTATACACTTTGAACCTGTGGCTCAGCTATCCAGGACCCTATACGACCTCGATAGTCCTGGTGGACTCTTCAGATGGGTCCACAACCCAGCTTCCGTCCTATTACGTATCCAACGGTGACCTGAACCTCACCATCTTTGCCTCCTTCCAAACGCTTCCCGGGACTGGAACCGGAGCTCCCCTTGGATGGTCCTCGTTCTATGACTGGGTCGGCCAGTTCGGAGGAGCTTTCCCCCTCTGGGTCAGAATACTCTTCCTGGTCCTCGGGGTTCAGTTCGCTTTCGTAGGCTACCGGTGGGTGAAGTTCGAAGACGAGCGTCGTCGGCTCGAAGGCCACCTTCCTCCCATAGATAGGGGTAACAAGGTCTACTTGTGGACTGACATATTGTTCAGGGGCCTGTTGACCGCGTTCGCCATAAGCCTCGCAATCATGGTTGGAGAGGTTCTGATCATCCTGCTTGCCAAATACCTGTTTTTTGTCGACCTTTCACTCGTATCGCTGGTCGACTTCTTCTCTCTCTTCTTCGTCGCAGCCCTGGGCTCTATCATCTACCTCGCGAGAGAAGGCTTGGACCGGCTGCTAGACCTGAAACCGATCATGGAGGACTAGAAGATTGCCAACACGAAGAAGAGTGGCCTCCAACGATGACCAACTGTCAGAGTTCCTCTTCGGCTCAGTGAGACCCTGGTGGGACAAGCACACGTGGCTGAGGAGAACGTTCATAGTCGCGCTTAGAGCCGTGGACAAGTCCTACACACGGTGGAGCAAGGCCCGCGTCTCGCCACGAAGATTTCGAAAAATCCAGGAACGACTAGATAGAGAGTATCCACCTGACAAATTCTCACCCTCGAACTTGATCGGACGAGACAAGGAATTCAACGTCATGCTGGATTCATTCAGGCTTCACGTCCTCCGCCACCCAATACTCTCCAAATATTTTCGAAGGGATGAGCTACCCAAGGCCATCTGCCTCGCCGGCGACAGCGGTACTGGCAAGACGTTCCTCACCATGATCGCCCTCAGACAGATGCTGCTGGAAGGCTTTCGGAGCGGAGTACTGGTTACGCCTGTCATTCTGAAAGGGTCAGATATCTATTCCGAGTTCTACGGCAAGAGCACAAGACAGCTAGGAAGGTTCCTCGACTACGCCAGCTCGGTCCCTTCTTTCGTCTATATTGACGAGTTCCAGAGCTTCGGACGGAAGGTCAAAGGAGAGACCGGCGCCGAGATCGAGGACACAAGGCTCCAGGACGAGCTGAATCGTTGGCTAGACAAAATCGTCAGCGGCAAATCCCGGACACTGGTGGTAGTTGCGACCAATGCTTACGAGAAGATTCGCGAGGACATACGTAGAAGACTGACCAAGGTCAACCTCAACGATGGCATAACAAGAGAAATGCTCCAGGCAGTTGTTGAAGACTTTCTCAAGAGAGAGAACTGGATCAGTCTCAAAGCCGATGGCCTTCTTGACCTCATGGAGCGAGAGGTCACGGTCCACCGCAGAAGCTCCCTGACACCCAGCGATATTCAGGAGATCTTCCGGGAGGTCAGAAAGTCGAAAGAAGCACCCCTCAGAGAAAAGTTCAGAGATCCAAAAGCCTCATTCAAGAACCTTGAAATTCCAAGGTACTCCGTAACAATGGAAGACTTCGCCCGCGCAGCTCGCAACGTGAAACTCTACTCGGAACAGGAAAAGTCCCAAGAAGTTGTCGACGCAGTTTACGTGGCGAAGCCTAAACAGTCCAGGGAGGAGATTGGCGGGCTTCACGATATCAAGCACAAGATTCTGAACCACATCGCCCTCGCCTTCAACCCCGCAATGCAGGAACTGGGCCACCAATCCAATCCAAGATTCTTCCTCCTGGGTCCCCCGGGCACTGGAAAGACCCTGCTCGCCATGGTCGCAGCAGCAGAGAACAATGTAGGCTTCATCAAAGTGCGAGGCGGGGAACTAATGAGCGGGGCTAACTACATGGGCGACCCGGAGAAGAGGATCAAAGACCTCTTCGCCCTGGTCCGACAGAAAAGCCCCTGCATCCTCCTACTGGACGAGGCGGACGCTATCTTCTGGGGAGGAGACCCCTCAAGCAACAAGATACTCGCCCAGGTCAAAGCAGAGCTAAGCGAGCTTAGGCCCGAAGACAGGATTGTAGTAATAGCTACCTCAAACAAAGAGCAACTCATAGACCAGGCTACGAGAGACCGTTTCGAGCCGAACATCTACTACATCCACACACCCTTGAACGACAGCGAGTGGAACGAGGTTGTGGCCATTCACCTCAAGAATTTCCAGCGCTACCTCCACCCCGAGGTAGAAGCTCCGAAAATCACCAAGATGTTCAGACGCCAGCGGATTCTGAGTCCCCGCGGAGCCGCTGAGACCATTGGAGAAGCCCACCGCCTGTGGGCTTCAGAGGTTGCTGCTGCTCGAGAAATGAACCAAGCTAAAGGAGACGCCGCAATTGTGGAGCGGATACTAGCTAAATACCAAGAGGACCTTGAGAGACTTGACCAAGTTCTGGCCATATGCAAAGAGGAAGGGGGCAACCTCGTTCGAGAGGAGGTTACCCAAGACAACTACAAGATTCGCCTATTCCACCTCCAACGAGCAATCTCCAGCCTAGAATCCCTCGAGGACAGAGACCACCGGGAAATCGCAGAAGCGCTGATACTTTCCCAACCCATTTCTGGCGTGACATATGGCTTGTACACTAGCGAGAGAGGATCCGGAGGCATCCTAACCATACAATGCACCGTCAGACCCCTGAGTCCTGGGGAAAGGCATGTTTCGGTGACCGGACAAGCTAGCTCCATGATGATGGGACAAACGTTTGTCCCTGACGATTCAGTCGTCCAGAGTGCGGAGAACGCAGTAGAGGCGGCCAGATCATGGCTCTGGTCCCGGGTCCGAGTTAACCTAGCAAAGTATCACATGCACTTTCAAATCAGGAGCATACTGGAAGGCGCACCAGGCCAGGGTGTTTCGGGTCCTAGTGCGGGATTCGCGATGCTCAACGCGCTGATCTCGGAACTCGCAAACATCCCAGTCTCCCCGTCTAAGGTTATGACAGGCACGATAGGATTGAAGATGGACGTGGGTCCAGTCGGAGGAGTTGGAGGTAGGGGAAGAGAGGCCGGAAAACTCGTGGGCATCTTGAAGGCTGAAAAGGTGAAGATCACAGACCTTCTCCTTCCCCAAGCTAACTTCCGAAACGCCACCGATGAGATGAGAATGGTTCAGGACGAGGGAATTCTTGTCCATCCGATTAGCAACGCGCACGAGGGCTCGCCGATCTTGTTCGATATGAATTCTGAAGAGTTGGCGAAGAAAATTAGGCAAGCGCTAATGGAGCGTGAGTCCCTGTTTGATATTGAATCTACTTCCGGACGACTTGTAGGAAGTTCCTGAAAACGTCCACGCCCCTCGCAGTATGCGAGACCTCAGGGTGAAACTGGACCCCGAAAACGTCCTCCTTTTCATGCCTCATGGCCTGAACAGTACAGTTCTCAGAGCGAGCTAGAACACGAAAGTCTGGCGGCGGCCGTACAACCTCATCGTTGTGCGACTCCCAAGCCGTGAATGAAGGTTTCAAGCCCTCCAGAATCTTCCCTTCGTCAATAACGGAGATCTCAACGGGACCAAATTCAGGCCTCTTCGCAGCATTCGTCTGCCCACCGTAGGCCGTCGCGAGAAGTTGATGGGTGACGCAGATACATAACAGAGGCATGTTGACAGTCTTGATCAATCGGGACGCTGCGGCTAGCTCCTCTGTCAGTTCTTCCATCGTCCGGACTCTCTGGGGACCACCCCCCATCACGAGCCCATCGGCTTTCAAGGATTCGAGCTGTTCGACTTTCGTCGCCGAGGGCAAGAGCTTGGACTCAACTCCAAGGTCCTGGAGAGTTCTCGCTATCAAATGGTTGTACTGGCCTTTGACATAGACGACAGGAATGACCGTCATCAGTCATTCGAACTCTATTGTAGCAGGCGGCTTTGGGGTTATGTCATAATAGACCCGGCTTGCCTCACCAGTCTTCAGCACCTCGTCAGCAATATCCTTCAGAGTCTTCCAAGAGACAGGTGAGACTGCTGCAGTCATGAAGTCTCTTGTGGACACAGCCCGAATCAACACGGAGGATAAACTGCTTCCTCTTCTCTCCTTCACCAGCAGTGCAACTCTCGTCACGTCAGTGAACTTTTCGACGATGCTGGACTGGAGGTTTCGAAGCTTCTCAGACAGCCAGCCATAAGTCTCTCTACTATCGTCTTGGAGCTTTATTCCGACAAGTCTCCCGTAGCACCTCTCATCCCCCTTTACCCCCGTGACACGGTCCTCGAAGACCTCTGAGTGAATTTCGCTGGCGGGAAGTCCCAGTGCATTCGCAGCAACCTCTTTGAGAGATTTCGCGGACGGGTCGTTGACAAACCTATTGTCTATCACGGCTGCAAAGTATTGGTCAAAGCGCAGGGGTCCCATCTTCTGCTCCACGATTTCTGTCGCGAGCTTGAGGGCGTGGAGCTTGGTCTTGGTGACTGTTCCTATGCAGCGGACCAAGAGACCCGGACCTGGAAATGGCTGT
>CAYIBO010000008.1:0-2858 GCA_964361545.1 uncultured Candidatus Bathyarchaeia archaeon | reverse complement strand
CTTGGTGACTGTTCCTATGCAGCGGACCAAGAGACCCGGACCTGGAAATGGCTGTCTCTCGGCGAGGTCGCGAGGAAGGTCAATATGCCTGCCCAGGTTTCGCACCTGGTCCTTGTAGAGGTCCGCCAGCGGCTCGAGGATCTTGAAACCATAGGTCGCTAGAGGGTCGATGCCCACCTGTTCGAGGATGTTGTGCTGGGTCTTGATTCCTCCCTGGGTCTCGATCCAGTCCGGAGCGATTGTTCCTTGGACGATGTATTCGCAGCCTTCCCTCTGAACCTCTTCCCTCAGAACCTGGTAGAAAGTCTCTCGGAATTTCTTCCTCTTCTCCTCAGCTGACGCCTCCCCCTTGATAGCTGTGAGAAACTTTCCACTGGCCCTCACAAGCCTGACCTTGAGGTTCAATGGTGGGCTAGACAGCTTCGTCTTGACACTCTCTGGCTCGTCGAGCCTCATGAACCCCGTATCGATTAGAACTGGAATGAGATTGTCTCCAAGGGCCTGCTTAGCCAGGAATGTTGCGATTGTGCTGTCTATGCCGCCGGAAATCGCAGCTATGGCTTTCTTTCCAGAAACAGTCTCGCGGAGCCGGGCGGTCTGTCCTGATAGAAAGCTGGCCGGGTGGAAACCCTGGACCTGCGCCGACACCTTCCGCCACTTGGCACTGACGTAGAACTGGCCAATTTATTCTTTATCAACTCGACGGTCTACACTTCAGAGGAACTCGATGTCCATAGCCGTCCCGGAGATTATCGGAAAGGGAACATGGCTGGACAAGGTAGCCCAGGAGATAGTTGAGAGAGAAGGGAAGCTGGGCCGCCAGGTTGAGATGGTCCGGGTGGAAAGTGGGCTGGGAGCCTCTGGAATTCCGCACATAGGGAGCTATGCGGATGCGGCTCGAGCGTACGGAGTGAAGATGGCCCTCACGGCCATGGGAGTGAGTGCTGAGTACATCGCTTTCTCCGATGACAAAGATGGCCTGCGCAAGGTTCCGGCGGGACTGCCGAAACGACTCTCTAAGTACATAGGCTTCCCCGTCTCAAGTATTCCCGACCCCTTTGACTGCCACGACAGCTACGGCCGCCACATGGCCTTGTTGTTGATTGATGCTCTCGACAAGACGGGCGTTGAGTACAAGCATGTGTCCGGAACTGAGTCTTACAAGCGGGGACTGTTCAACAGTCAGATTGACAGAATTCTAAGGAACGCGGATAAGGTTGGCAGGATAGTCAAGGAGACTCTGGGCCAGGAAAAGTACACCGAGGTGTTGCCGTATTTCCCCGTGTGCGGAAAGTGCGGTAGAATCTACACAGCCAAATCCGTCAGTTACGATCCTTCCAAGTTCACTGTGACGTATGTCTGTGAGGGAATGGAGCTTAGAGGGAAGAAGCTGGAGGGGTGCGGACACCGGGGAGAGGTGGACATTCGGTCCGGTGATGGAAAGCTCAGTTGGAAGGTGGAATTCGCAGCCCGATGGTCAGCCCTCAAAATCAACTATGAACCATACGGGAAGGACCTAATCGACTCAGTGAAGGCCAATGACAGGGTCATGGAAGAGGTTCTGGGCGAGCCTCCGCCTTATCATACGAGATACGAGCATTTCATCGACAAGACAGGCGCCAAACTGGCAAAGTCTACCGGGAATGTGATTGCGCCCCAGCTATGGCTGAAGTATGCTTCTCCGCAGACACTGTTTTTGCTGATGTTCAAGAGGAGTGTAGGTGCTCGGGCAGTGTGGCTGAGAGATATCCCAACGTACATAGCTGAAGTTGACGATCTTGAGGACGTGTACTTCGACCGGAAGAGGGTCGAGGACAAGAAGGAACTGGCTAGGCTGAAGGGTCTCTACGAGTACTGCTGGAGTCTGAAACCCCCGGAGAAGCCTACTCTTCACGTTCCTCACAACCTGCTAGTCTATCTCGCGAAGGTCGCGCCAGAAGGACGTGAGAAGCAGTTCGTCCTTGAGAAGCTTGCAGGCTACGGACACAAACCGGATCCTGAGGACCAGCGTTTCAAGGACCGGTTGGAGAAAGCGTTCAACTGGGCCCGGGAGATGGAGACAGTCATCACTTCTGAAGTGCGGGTGGAGGGTAAGGAGAGGGATGCGGTCTTGGAGCTGGCGGGAATAGTCAGCGCGAGCGATGAGGAGGGATACTTGCAGAATGTCATCTTCACCGTCGCCAGGAAGCATGGGCTGGAAGCAAGCCAGTTCTTCAGGACGCTCTACAGGATCCTGATAGGGTCTGATTCGGGTCCTAGGCTCGGACCTTACATAGTTGCCATGGGAAGGGAGAAGGTAGCCTCGGCACTGGTGAAAGCTGCGAGGAGTGGCTAGTACTGGCGACTGTTCAGGTTCCCCAAGTGGAGGTTAGGCCCGTTAGGCCGGAGGACATGGAATCGGTCTACAAGCTGGAGGAAGCATGCTTCAAAGACCCTTACCCGTCCTACTTTCTCGACCAGCTGGCGGAGGCTAACCCGCTAAGCTTCCTCGTCGCCACGATTAAGGGGAATGTCGTGGGTTATGCTGTGGTTGACAGATGGCCGGACCATAACCATCTCGTGTCTATAGCGGTTCGCTCCGACGCACGCAGGCAGGGAATAGGGAGACGGCTCTTAGTTGCGCTAAGGGCTGGGCTGGAAGTGGATAAGCCTTTGAGGCTTGAAGTGAGAAGGAGCAACGCTGCGGCCATGGGGTTGTATCTTGGTAACGGTTTTCGTAGGATTGGTGAGGTTGAGGGATATTATGCGGATGGGGAGGACGCGATTCTGATGGAAAAGTAGTTTCACTGGGTCTGGTACGGAGGTCCCAGGCGGGGGGAAGGCAGGAGATTGGCTATCCCCGGTCGGAGTTTGTATGG
>CAYIBO010000007.1:0-22070 GCA_964361545.1 uncultured Candidatus Bathyarchaeia archaeon | reverse complement strand
CGAGTCTGGCAGTTTGGACGGGTCTTTCTCGAACTTCTTGAAAGCAGTCCAGTGCTTGGAAAAGAACTTCGCTAGTAGGTAGTAGGCCATGTAGATTACTGAGTCGGAGAGGGATTCTATCACCCAGTCCCTATCCCATGGAAGACGGGTCCCCAAGCCCACCTTCCGCGCACAAGCCTTCTCCCTCAACCAGTCGACAGTGTGACGGAACTCGTTTCTTGTTTCTTCTGGAAACAGAACCATCTGGTCCAAGCACTTATGCGCCAGCCTCTTCCATTCCGGGTCTCCATAATTGATGAACCACTGGTTGTCGAGAATGTGAACAATACACTCAGTCCCACATCTACAGAACACGGGCCTGTTGAGAATCTCAAATACCCGAACAATATGCCCGGACCCAGAGTAGTCTTGGACCACGGCATCCCGGGCCTTTGAAACCGACATTCCAGAGTAGGGTGTGTTCTCTCTCATGACGCCCCGGTGAAACTCGGTACTGTAGAGCTCCTGGGTCGCATCCTCCAGCTTCGTGTCCTTTTGGTCTCGGACCCCAAACCTTGCCACAGCATCAGCGGCCGGGACCTCCGACCATCCTTCCAGCCTGATGATCGGAAGCGGTTCAACCCTTCCTATCTTTTCGGCAACCTCCGGATCCGTGCCTGAGCGAGTTTTGAGGTCGACAAGGGCCTGGTAGTCGTACGGCGCGTGAGCCGGAACCGACATGACCACGCCTGTTCCGTTTCCAGGAGCGACAAATTCCCCGGGTAGAATTGGTATCGACGCTTTGGTAGCGGGATTGTATACTACTTTCCACAGAAGCTCCTTGCCAGTTACCTCTTCCACGGCTTGGACCATGCGTTTCTGGTGGCGTAGCTTCTCCGCCGCCTCACGGCTGATAATCCACGCCTCACCATCCACGTTGGCTTTAACATAGGTTGCGTGCGGGTTGACCCAGAGGTTTGTCACTCCGAAGACTGTCTCGGGCCTCAGAGTCGCAGTCGGATAATACGTTCCCTCAGACTCGAACTTGATAACGAAATATTCCCCGACCTCGGGGTCCTTATCACCCTGAGTATCGTGCTGGCCCACTGGGCCCATGTCGTTGGGACACCATCCCACAGGATGGGTCCCTTGAGTTATGAGACCCATTTCCCTCAGTTTGTTAAAGTGCCATTCTATGAAGCGCATGTAAAGAGGGTCGATGGTAATGAATTCCCTTCGCCAGTCGATGGAGAACCCGATCTCCTGCATTCCTCTCTTGATTTCCCAGTGAAAATACCGGGCCAAACGGACCGGGTCCTTGAGACGTTCCAGCATGGGTTCGGGAACGTGGTAGATCTTTGTGAGTGTCTGGACTACCTCGGGGTCGTTCTGCTGGAGACGTTTGCACATGGCGAAGACCGGAGTTCCAGTGTAGTGGAATCCTGTGGGATAGAGCGTGTTGAAGCCCCGCATCCGATGGAACCGTGCGTTCACGTCTGCGATGGTGTAGGTTCTACCGTGGCCGATGTGCTGAGGAGAATTGGGATAGGGATAGGCAGCTGTAACAAAATACTTGGGCCTTCCTGGAACTGGGTCTGTCTCGTGGACCCGAGCCCAGGCCCATTTCCTCTGCCACTTCCTCTCGAGGGCTTTCCAGTTGAACTTGGGCATTCCTATCCCACCGACTGAGCTGTCTTCGCGGCCAGTTGTCTTGTGACCACTTGCTCCGCTTCGGTCATGGCGTTCTCCAGGTTCTCTTTCCCGGGTCCACCTCCAGTAGCAAAGAAGGGTCTTCCGCCTCCGCCTCCACCAAGAATTCGAGATACAACAGAGACGATTTCCCCAGCATTCACGCCGGCCCCCACTGCTGCATCCCCGGCCGCGGCTATGACCTGCACCTTGTCCGACACCTCAAACACCACCGCCACAATGTCCCGAGCGCTCTCCTTGAGCAGGTTTGCAAGTTCCACGGCTCCGACCTGCTTTTTCCTGGCCTCCTTGGTCAGCACTATTCGAACAGGGCCAAGGGGCTTCGCACGTCGTACGAGGCGTCTTACCTTAGACTCAAGCTCCTTCGACTTTAGCTTTTTCAGTTCCTTCGCGAGCCTGTCTCTTTCGTCGACGAGACTCTTTACCGCATCAGGCAACCTCTCCGGCGGGACTCCTAGAGCCTCACTGGCCTTCAAAACTATCTCGTCCCGTTTCCTGATCTGCTTGAGAGCTGATTCTCCCGCAGAGAAGATTATTCTCTCCACGCCATCCTGTAGCCGGTCAACCTTGACGATTTTGAAAATGCCTAGTTCTCCTGTTCGCTTGCAATGAGTCCCTCCACAGGCTTCCGCGTCCCAGCCGGGGATTCTGACAACACGAATCTTCGACCCCGGAACAGCACCACCCTGGTAGAGCCTGAACCCATACTTCGCCTCAGCCTTCTCCCTTGAAAACCAGTTTGCCTGGACAGGCACATTCTTCAGGATCAAATGGTTGACTAGCCGCTCGATGCGATCTTTCTCTCGATCGCTGACCTCCCCATAGTGGGTTATGTCGAGTCGACTAGTCTCGACATCCTTCTGTGCACCAGCCTGCCAAACATGCTCCCCGAGAACCCTTCTCGCCGCCCCTAGGAGAGCGTGAGTAGCAGTGTGATGTCGCATAAGGCTCTGGCGGCGGGCCCAGTCAATCGTACCCTCCACAAGGTCGGTGTCGCCTGTCAATGGATGGTCTAGGAAGTGAACTATTGTTCCGTTGAACTTCTGAACATCAACCACTTTTGCCGCGAATTGGCCGAACCGGAGTTCTCCTTGATCCCCTGGCTGTCCACCACCTTGGGGATAGAAACATGTCTGGTCCAGCACGATGCTATTTTCGGTGGGCCTGGCGATTACCTTCGCCTTGAACGAGGTCTCGTAAGGGTTCTCGTAGTACAGTGTTCTCGTCGGTGGTAGGTCTTGGACTTTCTCCTCCAGGCTGCTCATAATCTTGTCAGAGAGAAATTCGGAGAGCGGCTTTGAATGACGGTTAGCCACTAGACTGAGGAAGTTCTCCGGAATCTCGACCTCCACGCCAGCTTTCTCTGCTCCTTCTTTCACGATCTCCGGCGATAGTCCTTGGGAGTCGTAGAGTTGTACCAGTTGGTCGGTAGAGATTTTTCGTATTCCCTTACTAGCTAGCTCCTTGGAGAGTCTGACCACGATTTCGGTTCCTCGCGATAGGGTGTCCTGATATTTTCTCATCTCGATTCGAAGGCCGTCCAGAATCTCATCCCGCATCTCTCTCAGAGTTCTGAAGTCGGACCCCCAGTGTTTGACCTGCGCATCCACAATATCCGGAAGCGTTTCAGCGATTCCGAGTTGTCGGGCAAGTCGAGCTGCTTTCCTAATGATTAGTCTCGCTAGGTATCCTTCGCCGACGTTTGAGGGGACGACCCCCTCGGCCAATAGAAAGCAGATTGCCTTAGTGTGGTCTGCTAGCCCGTAGGCGGCTTCTAGAGAAACTACCATGTCTCCTACCTTGGACTTATCCTGATGAGTTTCTTGAGCGATCCAGTCTATGGCTGAAATGCGCCAGGTCGGTTCGTTGGAATAGTGGATTCCTGCTGCCCTGGTAAGAGCTGTGATTGTGAGGTCCGGGATGTCCAGTTTTGCCAGGTCCATTACGTACTTGAGCAACGGCCCGTAGACAGCGTGGAATCCACTAAGAGACCCTTGGGAAAGCCAGGTCCAACGCTCGATTCCGTAGCCCGTATCTACAGTCCTGATCTTGGTGGGTGTTAGCTCCTCTCCTTGGACTTTGTACTTCATGAAGACCAGGGTTGAGATTTCCAGGCCGCCGACGATGCCTTCAAGGTCGGGTCCCGCGTTTCCGCCTCCGGACCAGAAGTGTTCCTTGTAGCTGACAGCCTCCCCGGGGACCCCGAGTACATCAGCCAGGAGTTGGTGATGGTATCTGACGGTTTCGTCTTTCCAGTAGATTTCCTTGTTGGGCTGGTTGAAGGCATGGTGCCCTCCCATCTCGAAAATTGTCATGTGCCTTCCTGCGGTCGGGCCTACTTGTTCGATGTCGGTGAATCGGATGCAGGGCTGGCTGATAACTAGAGGATTGGCTGGAGGCGGCATCAGTCCCTCTGTAACATAGGGTTGGAAATCGTAGATCGACGCTCCTACAAGGTAGACGTCGTCTCGCCAACGGGCCACGATGGGGTAGGGCTTGATTCTGGTGTGGCCTCTCTCTGCGAAGAAGTCTAGGAACTGTATCCGCATCTCTCTGACGTCGTAACGCCGTTTGCTGGGAGGGTTTCCGATGAAAGTGTAGGGTTGGCAGGGAACTTCGCCGCAGGTCTGCTGGTCTGGATTCTTAGACCAGAAGTGACTACCGCATTTGATGCACTTGCGTCTTGCGAAGCCCTGTTCTTTGAAGAAGGGCAGGGCGAATTCGTCTTCAGCTATTTCGAACATGAATAGGGTCCCCTACACGTTTCGTTGGGCTTGTAAAGTAGCTGGGCCGTAGAGCTGGGCTAGAGGAATGTCTGCTCATGGAGAAGACTGTGCGGAGCTATACCGCAAACCCCCTGCGAGTCGCACCTTAGCCGAAGAGTGCCCCGAGGCCTGCGAGGGCTTCCTCTTCCTTCTTCTTCTCCTCTTCCGCCGGCTTCTTCTCTTCCTTCTTTGTCTCTGGAGCCGCAGCCGGTGCTACTGCTACAGCGGGTACCATTGTGGTTGCAGATTTTAGCGCTTCGTCAATGTTGACTTCCGAAAGTGCGGCCACTAGGGCTTTGACCTGGACCTCTTCCGCCTGTCCGCCTGCGGCGGATACGACTTTCTTTACATTCTCTTCGTTGATGGGTTGAGCGTTGGAGTGAAGCAGGAGGGCGGCGTAAACATATTTCATTGGCTTGTTCTGCCTCTCATCCGTCATTATTTGGAGTTTCTAAATCGTCGTCCCTGCCTACTCTTAAGGGTTTCCGGACAAGCCGGTGCTCTGGACCTTCTGGTTCAGAATAGTGGCGTGAATTACGGCCCGTTGTAGGACGTGCTCGATTGTTCCGCTCTCAAGATAACCTGCTTCGGCCGCCACTGATAACGCCTGTCTCAGAGCTTTTCCCAGGATCCGGGGAGCAACTTCTGGCGTAACGTAGCCCGCTTCCATGGATAGGCTGAAGGCGTTGGACAAGGCTTGGTTGAGGTCTCGGCGGTATGTTCCCAAGTCGAGGGCTAGATCCTTTGAGGTCAGGATGGTGCCGTTGTCGTAAGCAGCGACGAGGCTGAGACCTGCTTCCATGGGCTTCAGTCCGAGTTTCGAGAGGACGGAAGCCATCTTAGGAGTGATGACGTCACCCTTTCGCGCGACCACCGTGTCCTTTGAGATCCATATGCTTCCCCCTTCGATTTTCGTTGGGACCTTGATTTCTCCGAACTCGCTGATCACCGGTCCTGGCGGGAGGCCGGTGTTGCCTGCGGATATTGCTATCTCGTTGGTGGCTGTGTCTCCGGCTTTTGCGGGGACTCTGACCTTGCTCTTCTCGAGTAGCAGGATGAGGAAGAAGGGATTCGTATCTGTGAAGAGGAGGATGTTGGAGCCTGTGAGCTCTTTGACGAATTCGCCGATCCTTGTGTCCTTGTACTCAGAGAACTCGACAGACTTTCGCAAGAGATTGTTCTTGGTCACGAGCATTGTTACTCTGTCGCGCAGACGTCTTCTCAGCTCGTGAATCTGGGACGAGCGAACCTTGGTAAGGTCCGCTGCCGCGATCACTGGGTATTTCCTGAGAAGGTCTTGAAGTTGGCCGAGCGCCTCCTTTTTCCACTCAGCGATCTTTCTTGTAGACGTGTTGCTATGCCCCCGTCGTTAGCGGAACCTTCACCAGCGGACCCATTGTGGTTTTGAGGGCGATGGACGATATGTTCTTAGGCCCTTTCTCTAGTTTGGCCTCCAATCTGGAAATGACGGTCTGAATGTTCTGGATGATCGCATCATCGGGCATTTCTTCTGTCCCCACTTTGCATTGTATGACGGGCTGGTCTTTCATCCGGAGCCTAACATTTCTGCGGTGCCGCTTGACGACTTCGTCTATGGGTGCCGTGGGCGGAACAGGCGTGGGCATTTTCCCCCTGGGACCCAGCATCTGGCCGAGGGTCTTACCCACCAGAGGCATTAGAGGGGCTTCTGCGATGAAGAAGTCGTAGTTCTGTGCGATTTTGCGGGCTTCCTTCTTCTCCCGGCCCAGCTTTTCCAGGTCTTCGCGTCCGATTACTAGGTCTGCTCCTCCAGCTCGGGCCCGAGTGGCTAGGTCTCCTCCAGCGATAACGGCCACCTTGACCTGCTTGTCCGCTGGTGTGGGGAGTTCTAGGCTTTCGTTAATTCTTGATTCTGGTTTCTTGAGGTCGACCTCGCGAAGCTTTACTGCGAGTTCTATGGACTGGTTGAATTTGCGTTTCTCGGTCTTGGCCCTTACCTCGGCGAGGGCTTTTGCGATTGTTTCCTTGGAAACTGGCATCTTTGTGTGGTCCTTTCTATTCTGCCTCTTTCAGCACGGTGTCGTAGACACCACTGTCGAGTTCCTTGACGAAGTCTTTCGGGTCCTTGGCGCCGATGGTGACTCCCATGCTAACGCAGGCACCGGCCACTTCTTTGACTGCTGACTTGAGGGTTCGGGCATAGCTGTTCGTCCGTTTCATCTGGGCAATCTTGACAATCTTCTCAGGACTGAGGTCGCCGACTTTGGTTGCTTTTGGTGTGCCGGATCCTTTTTCGATGCCGAGCTCTTTGACGATGAGGGCTGAGGTGGTGGGTGTTCCTACTTCGACCTCGAAGCTCTTGTCTTCCACATCTACGAGAATCTTGACGGGAACTTTCATTCCCGCGTAGGCTTTGGTGAGCTCGTTGATCTTGTTGACTATCTGGAGGACGTTGACCCCGAGGGGTCCCAGGACTGGACCTAGTGGTGGGCCTGCTGTGGCCTTTCCGCCGTCGACTAGTGCATCAACTGCTTTCTTGTCGCCCATCTTCTCCTGCCTGCTCTCCTCTACTGACGAGTTTGACGTAGTCAGCGTGTACTGTGATGGGTAGTGTTGCGAAGCCTTCCTCCAGCAGTTCTATGACGACTTCCTGTTTCACCTTGTCAACATGGGTGATCTTGGCGCGTAGTCCCCGGAAGGGCCCGCCTACCACTTCGACCAGGTTGCCTACGCTGAGCTCGTCAATGACCGGCCTGGTTACTATGAACCGTTCGATGGCGGAGATGGACACGATGCCTTTGGTCCGGGTCCTCGCATGACGCGTCCCGGCTATTGCTTCATCGACAAAGTGAGGACCTGCAGCTTCGACAAAAATGTAGCCCTTGATGACCTCTGGGGCAAGAATGGCAGCGATGGGGAGCTTCTTGGGACCTGTTCTGCTGGCCATGAGGTCCACAACGGTTCGTTCTTGTCCGCTGGTGGTTCGAACTGCGTAGATGGATGTTTTCTGGGTTTGCGCTGTCATCCTCGGACCCTCTCAATTAGCCTCAGGGTGCAGTGGGGACGCCGCTCTGTCCCGGGGGCAGCTGGTATAGTCCTACTACCCAGAACAGGATTCTGACGACGAACCCTATTCCTCCGATTATTCCGATGCCTAGTGCGCTAATCTTGATGAGGAGCATGACTTCTTCCCGGCCGGGCTTCTGGGCTACGTGAAACAGTCGCCTCGTGGACTGCATGAATGTTCTAACGCCCAAGACAAGCCCTCAATTCTATGCTGAGAACGGGAACCCGCCCCGCGGCCTATTTTAACCATGTCTCTCGCTGGACCCGTCCACGCTTGTTTTTTCCTATCTGAAACCGCTACCCCCTTTCCCGGTTTATATAGTTCCTTTATATGGAGAACCCGGTTTCTGGCGGTTTTCGCGTTTTTTTCGAATTGTCTTCACTATTTTTTCGGGGGTTTCTTGTCACGGTCGTTCTGTTGGACATGCGACAGCATTGTGCTAGGCGGCTTCCGGATGGGTCTTGGACTAGCACCTTACGACCTCAATGTCCCATCTGGACAAGTGGTCCAGCAGGGCACGCCTTTGTTCTCCCTTGAGGCCTTTCCAGTCGACCACGGCGGTTTTACACAGGCCTACGGTCTTGTGAAACGCTTCCTGGATCATTCTCTCCGATATTTGGGCGTCGAAGGCGTGACGTGGGATGATGTGGCCGATCTGGTAGTCTCCCTCTGTGCAGATTCGGGTTAGTTTGTCTGGATAGTGTGTTCCCCCGAAGCCTACAGCATTGGCCTTCTGGCTCTGAGTCTGAGTAGCAGAAGCCATGACTGCGTTGGCCGCGATCCCGCCCAGCACTTGGTCTGACCACTGTTCAGGCCCGCTTCCAATCTCGATGAAGCAGACTGGAACCGGGAAGCTTGTTGGGCCATGGTGGGTGGCTTCCATTGTCATCTCAATTTGAAGATTGGAATTGTTCACTTCGTTGCGAAGGGCTAACAGGGCTTCGCGGATTCTGAAGGGCTCGACCTGGGAGATTTCTTCCGGGCTTCCTCCGTACAGTGCTGGTCTGTTCAGGTTGCCCGTGGCGTGGACTGTGAGGGCAGGTGTGTTGGTGCTGCTTCTGTGTTTGGAGGCGAATATGATGGACGATGCTTTTACCGGCAGGTCTTCGGGCTGGACATAGATTCCCTCCTTCTCGACCACCACTAGTTCGATGTCCTGGCTCCTGTAGATGGATGGTGTTCTATCTGGCGGACCAACTTGCGAGAAGTTGTGGTGTTTGATGAGGTTCTGGGCAATGTTTAGGGACGCGGGGTCTGATCTTGACGCAACGATAACGGGGCCGAAGGTGGAAGCTTGCATTCGCTTGTTAGAGTAGTAGGGTTAGTAGTGCTTTGGATGTGTGGAGACGGTTTTCTGCCTCGTCCCACACTGCGCTGTTGGGCCCGTCTATTACCTGGTCTGTGACTTCTTCGCCACGGTGGGCTGGAAGGCAGTGGAGGAATATGGCGTCGGGCTTGGCCAGGGAGAATAGTTTCTCGTTAACCTGGTATTTTGGAAGGAAGGCCCGGAGCCGTTCTTCTTTCTCCTTCTCCAAGCCCATGGAGACGAAGGTGTCGGTGTAGACTGCGTCCGCACTGTTGACCGCTGTCTCGGGGTCTTCGATAACCTTGACCCCTGCTCCTGTTTCACTGGCTGCTTCCTCTGCCAGCCTGACGGCCTCAGGATCCGGCCGATAACCCGCAGGTGTTGCGACGGTGATGTTGACGCCTGTTTTGGCACAGCCGATGAGGAGGCTGTTGCAGACGTTATTGCCGTCGCCGACGTACGCTAGTTTGAGCCCTTTCAGCTTTCGCTTGTGTTGGAGTAGTGTGAGTAGGTCGGCCAGTATCTGGCAGGGATGGTGCTTGTCGGATAGGCCGTTGATGACTGGTGCTTGGGCGTGCTTGGCCAGTTCTTCTAGATCCTCGTGGGAGAAGACTCGGGCCATTATGGCGTCCACGTATCTGTCCAAGACCTTGGCGGTGTCGTGTATTGTTTCTCCGCGGCCCAGCTGCATCTCGTTCCAGCTCAGGTACATGGCGTGGCCGCCGAGCTGGTGGACGGCGGTCTCGAAGCTGGCGCGTGTCCGGGTGGAGGGTTTTTGGAAGATCATGGCGACGGTCTTGCCTTTGAGTTTCTGGGAGGGCCTACGTTGCCTGGCGAGCATCAGAGATTGTTTGAGAATCTGGTTGATCTCCTTCGGGGCAAATTCTGATAGTGTGAGTATGTCTCTTCCTTTGAGCGGTGCCAACTTGGAAACGTCTCGAAATTCTGGCTCGTTGGCTTGCCGTGTGTTTCCCGTATAAGAGTTAGACTCGCCGGTGTTGATAGAATTTGTAACCGGGCAGGTTTAAATCGGAAGATGGCCCCGCTAGGGTTAGTGGTTTGGAGAATGGTTGAACTAGAGATTACGTACTGCCAGCCCTGCGGACACCAGCCTAGGGCGGTTGAGATGGTGAACCAGTTGTTGGGGGCGTATGGTATACCTTTGAACAAAAAGCTGAAGATCTCGTTGATACCTTCGGACCATGGCGTGTTTGATGTTGTCTTGGATGGGAAGCTGGTCTTTTCGAGGCAGAAGGCGGGCCGGTTTCCTACGGTTGAGGAGATTCGGAAGGAAATTGAGCCGAAGCTGACGGTCCCGCTGCAGGCTTAGTCTGGCTTCGCGTCTCAAGACCCTGCTGACTTACCCCTTTTGCGAGAGGGTGTTTCTGGCTGCTGGGTGTTTTGGGCGAGTCTGGCGGGTCAGGGCTTGGAATGGGCTTGGAAGCGTTTCGATGGACTCGTGAGGATCAGCAGATTCCCCGTGTGGAAGGTATGCGGTTGGGAATCGCGGGCTTGGATTGGCCAATAGAGCTTGTTTTGGGCTCCTTTCGGTTCCTATTGGGTGTAGCCGGTGCTCAAGTCTAATACTTGCCCACGCATGTGTTTGTGGTGATGACGAACCCGCTTACGCTCCACCATGAGAAGTTGGGAGCCAGGCTCGGCCCAGGTCAGACGCCCCTCTACTACACGGACCCGGTCCAGGAATACTGGATTGTCAGGAATTCCGCGGGAATAGTCGACCTCTCGCACATGGGCCGCTTAACGATTACTGGAAAGGATAGGGTCTCGTTTCTGAACGGGCTCCTGACCAACGACATTACACAGCTGAAGGGGGAAAGCGGAGTTCACAGCGCCCTCCTGAACACTAAGGCCCGGGTTCTAGCGGACCTCTACCTATACAACCAAGAGAGCGGCGTGCTGGTTGAGACGGGAGAATCCAGGGCGATGAAAGTCAAGGACCTACTGGACCAGTTCATCATCATGGAAGATGTCCAGATAGACGACTCCAGCCAGGAGCTACTCCAGTTCTCGGTGCAAGGACCCAAATCGGCTCTTGCTCTGAAACAATTGCTGGGAGTTGATGTGCAGGGTCTGACGCAGCTATCCTACAAGACCCTAGGACCCAGCATCATCATCGCCCGGGACAGAACAGGTCTGGGTGGATTCGACATCACTGTGCCGCGGGATGAGGCTGAGGCTGTGTGGCAGGGCTTCCTGTTGAAAGGTGGAGATGTCGGGGTTGCACCGGTGGGCTTGGAGGCGTTGGACATTTTGCGATTGGAGAAGGGTCTTCCGAACTATGGCGTGGACGTTGACGAGAATGTCATTGTCTTGGAGGCGGGTTTCAACGATGCCATCAGTTTCACGAAGGGGTGTTACATGGGACAGGAGGTTGTTGCTCGTGCAACCCACATCGGCCGAGTGAACAGGAGGTTGGTTCAGCTGGAGATAGAGGCGAAAACCCCGCCTGGTCCCAGGTCGAAGCTGATGATCGACGGTAAGGAGGCGGGCTTCTTGACCAGCAGTGCCTTCTCGCCCGGACGAGGAAAAGTTGTAGGACTGGGCTATGTTCAGAGAGACTTTGCAGTGGACGGTGCCAAGCTAACGGTTGAGTCCGCTGGGACGAGTTTGCCGGCCACTGTGACCAGAGCGGTCTAGTTCTCCCTGCCCAGTTTCCCGAAGCAGGGAAAATGCCATACTTCCATCTGGCTGCTAGAGGTTCGTCGGAAGACAACTTTCTGGCTGTCGAAGGAAATGCTCTGCTTGCAGCCTATGCAGAAACCGCCAGCGATGCTGGGACTGTTGCTGAAGGTCAACCGCATGTTGTCTGACTCCTGACCGAGCTTCTGAAGCTTCTTCTCAATGTAGCTTTTGAACGCCAAAACCTCCTGGCTATTCGGGTTCACCTGCAAAAGCTCGTCGATGGCGGTTCCGGCCTCGGCCAGCATCTTGACTATTTCCTGGAACCTGACCAGCATAGCGGTTGTGGCGGCCCCGTCGATCATCAGGACACCGTTGCCAAGGGCCTCTATGGGCTTTGGCAGGATTGTGAGCTCGTGGCTCATGGTGTCGGCGAGCTTGTAGCCGAAGTAGGCTTTGAGAAACAGCAAACCCTCTGACGCGGGGTGAGCGTTCAAGCCGTCGGTGACAATGTCCAGGGCCGTTGGGAAGTTGGACTTGTTAGCCTCGCTCATAGCAGGCTCTACGAAGTGCTTGTATTCTTCAGGGGTGCACTTCAGAGGAACGTTGAAGGCCCCTTCTGTCTCTGACAAGGATTGCCTCGACTACTGAAGCCAGAACGGAAAAAATGGCTTCTGTGCCTAACCGGCCCGTTTCAGGGTACTAGGCTACCTGTGGAGTGTCCATTGAGACTAGAATGCAGAATCTACAGCGAGGACCAGGGTGCTAGTATTTCCGCTCCCGGAACTTCTCTTCCAGAGTCCTCAACTTACCCTTCTCAGAGACACGGATCTTGATGTCCATGCTGAAGTCCAGACCGATGCTCTTCAGGAAGGAGTACAGTTCCTCTCCTGATACTGGTCCCTTGAGCCTGCCGGCCTGAACCGCTTCGGCTATCCTCTGCTCCAAGACCGCTATTTCATCGGGATAGTACCTTCGCGCCGTCTCCAAGACCTCACTACCTCGTCCTGCGAGTATTCCAAGCACGATTCCGCGCGGGTCCGTCTTGGGCCCGGCCGGTTGAGCCGGGGCTTCTTGAGCAGCCTTGCTCTGGAGGAGCAACATCTTCCGACGAAGCTCTAGGGCTTTCTTCTGCCTCAGGAGTTCGATGTCGGAGGACGCTTCCCACACCTGCGTGAAGTGTTTTCGGGGACCCGTCTACATAAGGCTAGTTTTGACCGGTCTCTTCCTTGCGGGTCATGCGCTCGTAATCGTAGACGGCCCGCGCGACCACTGTCCATGCTTCCAGCCTCCTTCGGTCGATGCGGTATGATTCGTTCACGCGCTCTAGTGTCCGTTTGGAGAAGTGGCCTTCTGGAAATCCGCCTACTAGTAGGACGGGTCTCTTGTGTTCTGCCAGTCTTCGCGCAACAATCTCCATGGGGTTCAACTCTCCTTCAGTTGTCAGTCCGACAACTATGTCACTGTTCAGCTCGTCTAGTAGGTTACCCATGTTTCCCTGTAGTAGAGTTAGAAGTGCGGGTCCCACTGGCGGGACAACTTTCTCTTCGTAGAGCTGTTCTAGTAATGATACCCATCTGTCAGTGCTGCGTGGGAGCCTGGCTTGCGGGTCTACTTTGATGATCCTGTTTCCTATCGTGTGGACGTAGCACCTTAGATCGCCGCGCATGTTCAGCGGGGACCCGAGTGCTAGCAATAGGCAGAAGTGTGCGATCTCTGGCCGTCCCTTTCTGAGACCTGCACGGCCGAGCTTCTGCATCGCCGCGAAATGGTAGTTCTGGTCGAGTATCAGGTGTCGCGGGTCCTTTCGCTTCCGATGGGCCCAGTTTAGGACGGCGGGATGACCAGCTATTTCATTAGGAACGAGTTCAATCCACGACTCAGTTAGGACGAGGGAGAGGACCAAGGGGACCTGAGACCGGTTCTGAGCTGGGAGCTGGTGAGTTAATAGTTTCATGCCAGGCAAGAACAAGCGAGGCTACAAGATCCGTTCCGCGGTCAGAACCATTGCCGGTGAGAGAATCGACATTCTCCTAAGTCAGGCCAGAGAGATGCTGGACCGAGACCCGAAGCTGTCGAAACGGTATGTGGAGCTGGCTCGGAAGATTTCGATGCGAACGAAGGTCAGGATTCCCAGTTCCCAGAAGCGCTACCTCTGCAAGGGCTGTGGGACGATTCTGATTCCAGGGCGAAATGCCAGAGTCCGGGTCCTAGCGGGCAATCCTAGGATTGTGATCACCTGCTTGTCCTGTGGTGCCCTTCGAAGGTACCCCTTTACTAAGAACCGCAATATCAAACCGACCAATCGCTGAGAAAGTTTGTAGGGTGTAAAGTGACAACCTTACGCAGGCTTCAGGGCATAACCTACTGGGTCATCGAAAAACCTGATGAAATCAGCGACTTCATCAACACCAACATCAGGAAAGAATGGGGGGCTGACCTGAGGGGTGAAGGCAGGGACCTTGGAGAAGACCCGTGGCTGCAAACCCTCTCAAGACGTAGATGGAGGCTGGAAGCTGTAGACGCAGATAGGATAGTGCTGAATCCGGATATCATGAATATTATGGATCCCCAGAAAGGCTACAGCTTTCAAGTCTCGCTGGCGAGACGCAGAAAGGAACTCCGAACGGTCATAGAAACCTACGGCGTTGTAATATGGCCGGTTATAGTCAGAGAGGAAGACATGCTGCTGGGCGATGGTTATTGTCGGCTCACTGCTCTTCGAGAAATGGGCATCTCTCAAGTCTATGCCTACATGGGGAACCTGTAGAATAGGCGGCCTACCGAACCAACAATCTAACAAGAATTCTAGGAAAAATGGGCTCGCTCTCGCTGAAGCCTTATATTACGCCGGTCTCGCTTTCCCCGAGGAAATTTACACGACCAATTGAGGACATGGCCTAATGCCCACAGCACATGAAGTCCCTGCGGGAGAACTGATACAGCGGCTAGCTAAGCATCTGAAGGAGAGCGTGGGCGATATCACGCCTCCGCCCTGGTCGGAGTATGCTAAGACTGGTGCGCATAAGGAGCGGCCGCCGCAGAACCCTGACTGGTGGTATTTCAGGTGCGCGAGTCTGATGCGGAAATTGTATGTGCACGGACCCGTGGGCGTTGCTCGGCTAAGAGTTGAGTACGGAGGAAACGTTGGAAGAGGGAATAGGCCAGAGCGTCATGTTCCAGCAGGAGGCTCAGCGATAAGGGAGCCTTTGCAACAGTTGCAGAAGGCGGAGCTTGTGACGATTGATGGTAAGAAGGGCCGGAAGCTGACGAAGGAGGGAATTGCTCTATTGAGTAAGGCGGCAGCAGAGGTTTCAAAGGAGTTTCGGGCTCGGCCCCGTGAGGCCGTAAGCTGATGTCTGAGGAGTATACGGACGAGGAGCTTGAGGAGTTACGACGCCGGCGGCTGGCCCAGATGCAACGCGGGGGCCTTGAAGACCAGCGGCGTGCCCAGACCCAACAGCAGGTGGAGAGGCAGAAGCAGTCTGTTCTTCGCCAGATTTTGACGCCTGAGGCGAGGCAGCGGTTGACGAATATTCGGATGGTGAAGCCGGAGTTTGCGGAGGAGTTGGAGATGCAGTTGATCCAGCTTGCCCAGGCGGGAAGGCTTCAAGGCCAAGTGACGGATGAGCAGTTGAAGAAAACTCTTACGCAGCTTCAAGGTCAGCGTAGGGACATCAAGATCAGGAGAGGGTAGATAGTTGGCTCGTCATAAGCCGTCGGGGAAGAAGCATCACTTGTCTCACGCTCTGAAGCAGGCTCAGTCTGTTCCGTCGTGGGTTGTGGCTAGGACCCGTGGACGGGTGCGTCGGAACCCGAAGCAGAGACACTGGCGAAAAACTAAGATTAAGGTGTAGTGCACATGGCTCGGGGTAAAGCGAAGGTAGAGACGAAGGCAAAGACGAAGGCGACGAAGAAGAAACAGAAGACTGTGGAGGAGGTTGAGGCAAGGCCGGAGCCGGTTGTGGCTGAGCTAGAGAAGACATCTCCAGCTGAAGAAGCCAAGGAAGTTGCGAAGGAAGAGGCTGAGGAGCTGAAGGAGGAGGCGAAGGCCGATGAGGTAAAGGAGGAAGCTAAGCCGGAGGCGGCTGCGGAGGAGGAAGAGGAGGAGCTTGAGATTGTTGAGGAGAAGTTCTACGACTTGAACTTGCGGCGTATTTGGACAGCTCCGCGGGAGAAGAGGACTCCGCGGGCGGTACGTTTTCTGCGGGCGTACGTTGCTCGTCGTATGAAGACTGACGATGTTGCGATTAGTGAGGAGGCTAATAGTATGTTGTGGGCTAGGGGTATTAGCAAGCCGCCCCGGAAGATCCGGGTCCGGGTTGTGAAGGACAAGGAAGGACATGTTATTGTTTTTCCCGGTGGGGGAAAATGAGTAGTGCCCGTCATACTTTCTGACGTTTTCGGTGACCCTAACGTAGGAATATTCTCCTTCGCCAACGAGAGAATGGCGATTCTGCCCGCAGGAATGCCTCCGAAGAAGCTGGCCAACTTCAAAGAGACATTGGGCGTCGAACCCTACGGGATTGGAATTGCAGAATCCAGACTCGTTGGAATCTATGTTACCGGCAATTCGAACGCGACACTTGTCCCGTACATCACGACCCGGGAGGAATTGAAGGTCTTGAGGAAAGTAGGGGTGCCTGTCGTAGTTCTGAAAGAGAACAAGACCTGCTTGGGCAACATAGTCTTGTGCAATGATTACGGTGCGGTCATAGACCCGCGCCTGAAGCCGAAGACTGTAAAAGCAATAGTCAAGGCGTTGAAAGTTCCCCACATAACTGGGACGGTGGGAGGACTGCCGCATGTGGGCGCGCTTGCGACCGCATCGAATAATGGTGTCTTGGCGAACCCGATGATCAAGGAGTCCGAGAAGACGAGAATAAGCGAGGTCCTCGGGGTCCCGGTCTATGCCGGGACCGTGAACTCAGGGGTCCCGTATCCAAAGTCTGGGCTTGTTGTAAACTCGAAGGGAGCGGTTGTGGGCTCTCATACATTAGGGTCCGAGCTACTGACTGTGAGCAGCGTATTCAAGACAGATTAGGTCTTTAAGTATCAGATTGCGCCGAGTGACAATTCTCCCAAGGAGATTGTCAAAGACTTGAGCCAGGTCAAGACCTACAAGATAACAGGCGATATTCGGAAGAGGGGCGAGAACCTTCCCTTCAAGAAAGTCTTCAGGGCTGTGAAGAAAGAGGACGCTGTGCAAGCGCTTTATTCTGACCTTGGCAGCAGGCACAGGGCTCGGAGGTCCGAAATCAGAATCAACAATATCGAAGAAGTGACCGATGGAGTAGAGCAAGCCTGATGGCCGCTTCCAAGAGGCAGGTCGCTAGTGCTCCCGGCATGGACGAGGAGATGCGGCAGCTTCTTGTGGAGATCCGGTTTCTTGAGGGGTCCGCGCGGGTCTTGCAGTCTCGGCTGGACATTGTCACAGCAGCCCTATCTGAGACGTTGACGGCTATTCAGACCCTTGAGGGTACGAGGGGGCAGGCTGATAGTAGTGAGGCTATGATTCCTATTGGTTCGGGGTCGTTTGTGAAGGCGAGGCTCTCAGACCCGGGGAACATCATCATAGGCGTGGGTGCGGGTGTTTGTGTGGAGAAGAGTGTTGAGGATTCGATAAAGGACCTTCGTCTGCGTTCTAGTGAGCTGGAGAAGGCTCGTGTTAGTGTGACGCAGCAGTTGAGCCAGTTGTTGGGCCAGACGGAGGACTATCGTGAGCGGTTGGGGGAGCTGGTGCGGAAGAAGGGCGGCGGGTCGGTAGAGATTGTTTGACCGGCTCAAACAACAATTCTCCAAATTCTACGATAGTATTGCGAAGACGGAGCTGAAGGGCAAGGACCTAGAAAAGGTCCTAGAAGAGTTCCAACTGGAACTGATTGAGAGCGATGTTGCGGTTACCGTTGCGGATTATGTTTGTAGCGAGCTGAGAGAAAAACTTGGGGACGTCCAATTCGCCCGTTTCTCCGACCCACGGGCCAAGATCAAAGAGATTCTCGGCGAAGTTCTCCTCTCGGTGTTGAACAGGGCGGGACGTTTGGACTTGTTCGAGCTTGTGGAGCAGAAGAAAGCTACAGGGGAGCCGTTAATCATCGTCTTTGTTGGGATCAACGGGACAGGTAAGACTACGAGTATTGCGAAGCTTGCTTATATTCTGCAGAAGAGAGGCCGGACTGCGATACTGGCCTCCAGCGACACTTACAGGTCGGGTGCGATTGAGCAGTTGGAGGAGCATGCTCGCAGGATTGGGGTCCGGATGATTAAGCACCAGTATGGGGCGGACCCAGCGGCTGTGGCCTTTGACGCTGTCAACTATGCCAGGGCCCACGGAGTCAACGCAGTGTTAGTCGATACTGCAGGCAGAATGGGGACGAACACGAACTTGCTGGAGGAGATGAAGAAGATTGTGCGGGTGACAAAACCGGACTTGACAATCCTCGTTGTTGATGCGCTAACCGGCAATGACGCCATGGAACAAGGTAAGGTCTTCTCGCAGGCAGTGAGGATAGACGGTATTATTCTAGCGAAGCTGGACGCGGACGTAAAAGGCGGCAGCGCCATCTCTCTGTCATACGTAATGGGGAAGCCCGTTACACTTGTCGGAACGGGTCAAACATACGACGACCTGGAATCTTTCCAACCCGAAGCTGTTGTTAAGAATATGGTCGGATGACGTTGTCCGGAATCAGTCCGAAGTGCTATCATGGCCAATCCCCATCTGGCTAGGTTGTTGACAGTCGGAACGACAGCCCTGAGCTCGACTTTAGTCTCCGGCCTTTATGCGTTACAGTGACAGTTCTCTTAAGACTTCGACGTTCAGCGAAGCTACTGACATAAAGATGCGCGAACGGGCGTTTGACGAGTCATATAACATACGCGAGGTTCTGGACGACGTTCTCGAGAGGCTCACTGTCCGAGAGAAGCTCATACAGACCGCGAAGCAGTTTGCTGAGAAGAAGAAGGAAGAACGATTCCTTCTCGCAATCAAACAGTTTGAGAATCTAATGGCCGATTTTCTGAGACTGTACCAGCCCATCTTGGATAGGGTAAGGTCCTATCGGGAAAGCCTTCAAAGAGAGATCCAAGGTTTGAGGTCCGGTCTGACAACTGTAAACGGGATGCTTGAAGTCACAAGGGGCATAGAGACTCTAGCAGCCAAGGTTCAGCAGCTTGAATCAGACGGACAGGAGTTAGACGCTAACATAAAGGAAAAGACAAGGATATTGGAGAAGATTGATGACCTCCTCAACAGAGTAAGACCTTTCACTTCCGGCATGGGTTCCCCCAGCTCCAGAGAACCTCTATCAGACGTTTTAGGAAGTATGCCCAAAGACCTGTACTTGGACCTCCCCGACACCAGCAAGGAAACAGCAACCCCGAGAAAATCGACGGCCCGCGGGTAAGGCGAGATTAATCGAAAGCCTCCCAGTCTTTCTAACTTCTAGAAATGTGGCCGTTGCATCTCGGGAACTCCTTGCTAGACTGCAACTACATGCGGGACCTATAACGGTCTCTGACCGGTTTCCCCCCTCAGGCATCTCACTCAGAATCCTCCGACTACAGGACCTTCCCTGTAACGATGTTTGAGATTCTAGCGCTCCTAAGAGAGTGCGTCGTTGTAGAGAGAATCTAATATTGAAAAGGCCTCTTCTGGAGTTGATGGATTAGCGGGAAGAATCTCCTCCGCTATGGATCTTTCCAGGATCTGGCGTATGCAATAGCGCAGTTTCGTGGGAGTCAGGCTAGACTCCACGTCCCACATCGGATGGTCCATGTTAACGTAGACCGTGAGTACACCGTTCTTGTCAGTCTCAACATATGCTTGTCCGCGATTCCCTCCGTGGGCAATGTCGAAGGCCAGCTGGTAGTTTCCAAGGCGAACCACGCTCCGAGTGGCTTCTCTTGCTCTTGCCGGGCTCTTGGGGCTTTTTTCTCCAGCGTCCCTTCGGCGGGGTGATGCTCTACGCAAGCTGGACTCACGCTTCGACGAGAGCTTGGCCTTCCGCAGGGACCGAGTCAACACGGGCAGGTTTCTCCTGAGGCTCCTTCGCAGCCTTTCCGCAATATCTTTGTTGAGGTGGCGGATGCTTCTGAGTTCCCTGCGGTTCGCGGTCTGCCTGAGGCACTTGTAAACGCGGTTCCTGACAAAGGCCTGCATGGCCTTCTCGAAGGCCCTCCATTGAGTCGTATCTCGTTCGAACTCGTTGCCGCTTGGTAGGCGGCGGAGGAAGTCGGCGTTGACCCAGCCCTGTATTCGAGAGAGCCCAAGCGTCCGATAGTGATCCAGGCCGAAGAACTGGTGCTGTAGGCATGTGATGTGTCTCTGCTGAATGTTGATCCCGGCATCGGACAGGTTCGCCCTTGCCTTGGATATGGGAAGTATCAGAATCTCGCCGTTGATTTTGCCGTATTCTGTGGTCAGGTTTACGGGGAGGAGAGTTGCTCCTCTCAGTTCCTCGGGCTTCACCCTCTCATCGTTGATGTAGACCTCAAATGGTCCAAATCCTTTAAGGGTGAGAACGTTTGCCCTTGCAAGGAGGGCGCTTCTAACATCGCTCTGGCTCAGCCTCTTTGTGAGGGAGCGGATTGTTATCTTCAACCCATCATGAGCCAGCGGGTCGCGTTGTATCCTGAACGGCTTCCAGGTTGACTGGTCGGTGGTATCCCAGTGTCTATCAATGAGGTTCTCGGTGAGAAGAATCGTTCTGTCGAATCGCCCCTTGTGAACCTGTAGCTCCAGCTCTCGTCCAACAGACAGCCAGCCCAAGCTACCCATGCCGTAGGACTCTCTTATTGGACGCCTGTATCTCGGGGAGAACCCAGCTTCTGCTGTCTTACCTTTCGTTAGGAAATCCTTGAGACCTCCAAGGTCCATCCCGTTCCCCCACTCTTCATACGATACCTCGCCGCCGTCCTCAGGGATTCTAATTTCCACCCTTGTGGCTTCGCCCCACATCCAAGAGTTGACCACTAGTTCCACAAAGAACTGGGACGCGTCTGTATACTGGCGGCCGAGGGTTTTGATGATGCTCTTATGGGTGGAGACCCTTAGTTCGCTGTCTAATTGTCGATTTAGTGTCCTCGCCGAGCGAGAGGACCTCCTTACGGCCAATTATGAACTTCTCTCGTCAAACCTTCCCGGTGCTTGATAATGGAATACTGTAACTGTTCTTCGCCGAAGACGGGTTCAAGCAGCACGAGCTATCTCTAATTTCCCAAGTTCGAGTCTGGGAGGACCAGTTCCTATAGTGTGTCAGGTTTGTTCAAGGGCTCAGCGAGGATACGCGATTTTCTGGTTCGGCAGCTTGGACCTAAGCCAGCAGAGGGTCCGGGCCGATGTGATGGGTCTTAAGATACCAACTTTTCCTTCGAGTAGTCAGTAGTAATTCCATGAATTGCTGCTCCGATCAGCCTTGTTATCACGTATGACAAAATGAAGACTGTTATCAGGACAACCACAATCCCAAAGGCCTCAATTCCAAGCTGTTGAACAGCAGCGAGTCCTCCACCAAAGAGGAGACCGTCTGGCAAGCTGGGCGTTCCCGAAGCCACCGCAAAAGAGTGTTGTGTAAAGAAGGCGATCATTAGGACCCCGAAGGCTCCACCCAGCAAATGACCTGGAAGCAGTCCAACAGGGTCCGAGAACCACTTAGCCTTGGAGAACCACATCTCGCCGGCTATGAACAACGGACCCCCGATGAGGCCCAGTATGACTGAGCCTCCGGGGCTCACGAAACCTGCTAGGGGCGTTATGATAATCAGCCCCATGAGTATTCCATTTACGGCGTAGAGCATGCCCGGATTCTGCCTCGTCAGAAGATACTGGAAGAACATTATTGATAGGAGAGCTGAGGCTGCGGCTAGGAACGTCGTCAGGACAACTACCATGGCTGAGCTGTTGAAGGCTAGTACGCTTCCAGGGTTGAAGCCGAACCATCCCACCCATAGCAATAGTATAGAGAGCGTGAGCCAGCCCGGGCTCAGATTCGCATTGGTCCTTGGGCTTTCCTTCAACCCCTTCTTCCTCTCCTCGCTCCATATCTGAAGCATGATGCCGAGGCCCGCGGCTCCCGCAGCAGCATGAACCACCAGCCCGCCAGCAAAGTCTCTCATACCCATAACGTACAGCCAGCCCGTCGGATTCCAGATCCAAGCAGCTGGCAGGTTCCATATGACCACAAAGTAGGCTACTGAGTATAGAAAGAATGCTTCAAGCTTCATCTTCCTAAGCGTCACCACTCCGACTATGGCCAAGGTTACCGCGGCGAACGCTGTTTCAAAGAGAAAGTAGGTACCGAGGCTCAGATTGGTACCGAAATATGCCGGTGTCATGGACCACCATACGTCGTTCAACAGGCCCGGGACATCTGGCGAGAAGCCCCCGAGGAATAACCCGTTGTAAACGGGATCTCCGATTATCCCGCCTATTGTCGGAGCGAAGGCGGTGTTGAAGCCGACAAATGCCATGAAGAAGAGAGCCGAGCCAGTTATCAGCATAGTCTTCAACAGGCTAACCCAGTAGCCCTCTCCCAGCTCACCCACCTCCAACAAACCCACGGAAATGGTCATGGTGAAGACGAGAAGAGCTGAGATTATTACGAAAAGATTATTCGTCAGATCG
>CAYIBO010000006.1:0-23174 GCA_964361545.1 uncultured Candidatus Bathyarchaeia archaeon | reverse complement strand
GAGGCCTCTCACAGGGACAATTCGTTAGAAAGACCCGAGAACATCCCTAGCACCGCACCTAGACAACCATCGTCCTCTGAACCCCTAAGAGAAAACGTGAAGGAACAGGCATGACTGAGACCAAGGATCGTGCACCAGGGACCCTCTCCTCCATAGCGGAGGCTCTCCCATGGTAGCAAAGCTCAGAGCCCTCACCGCCATAGCCCCACTAGCCTCAATTCTCACCGGCTTCCTCCTAGTCCTCAACGGCCTCTTCCAAAACCAGCTAGCCCCGCTCCAGGCAGGTTGGGGCTTCGTCACCGCCGGCATCGCCCTGCAAGCCACCTACCTCCTCACCAGGCACGTCAGCTAACAGAGGCCCCGAAGACCCTTGAGCGTTACAATCCGCTGGCGCCTCCGACGCCTCTTCCAAGACCAGACAGTCCTGTTCATCCTCGAACTAGCCCTCCTGCTCCTTCCGATCATCGGAACCCTCCTCTCCCTCACACTCCTCCAGACGTTCTCCGTATACTTCGTCGCCCCCATAGTCGTAGCTCTCGCAAGCGTCTGGTCCTGGTTCGAATACTCCCGCAGCTACCAATACCCACTAGCAGAAACCATAGCGCAGCTAGAAGACCTAGTCGAAGACTTCGGACGGATCAACTTCCAAGCCAGCGCAACCGGAGACGACACGAGACCCGTCAAGCTCCTCAGCCTCGCAAGCGCAGGGAACGGCCCCGAAGTGCCCACCCAGCCCATCGCCGACAAGGTCGCAGGAGTAAGAGAATCCTACAACACCTTCCAGCTCTGGCACCTGACCCTTCGAGACATGGTCAGGGTCCTGGCCCGCAAAGGCTCCCTCCTCGCCCATGACCTAGTGGACGCGGCCAATTATTTCATAGAATTCTACAACCTCTTCATCGAAAACATCGTAGACACAACCCTCACCCTTGTTCCCAGGGAAGACCTCGAACAGCAACAAGACACCAAACAAGCCTTCAATCTCTACCGGGAAAACATGGCCCACCTCCGAGGCAGAACAAACGACTTCCTCAAACACCTAGCAGACCAAGGGCTTCTGATCACCGGCATCGAAGTCAAGCCTGTAAGGCCCGGGCCTGACTAGTGGCCCAGGCACTCCCGAAAAATTTTCTATTGGCACGTGCATCTTTCGACCGGCTTCTGGATCCTCCGGTCTTGAGGCATAAACCGCCGACACAAAACGCCCACAACCCTTCATCAGGGCGTTCCATCGAGCCCCATGAAGCCATGGAAGAATAGATTCTCGCACGCAAGTGTCTCCCTGTCCCTTCCTTGACCCGTCTAGAAGAAATACCCCGCACTAGCCAGCCAAGAGAGGATGTTCATGGAAGGGATCACTTTTGTCGGTATTCCGTTCTACAGCCAGGCCAAATACCAGGGAATGGGCAAAGCAGTAGAAAGCCTCCGCAACGCAGGCATAGTCCAAAGCCTCAGCTCCACCCATCTCTCCGTCAGCGACATAGGCGATGTAGAATGCCCATCCATCCCACAGGACAAGGGTCCGAGAAACCTCAAGAACTTTGAAGCGTTCCTAGAAGGCACTCGAAGAGTGAAAGAAAAACTATCCCGCGAAGCCAAAAAATCCTCTATCACCTTCTGCCTAGGCGGGGAATGTACCTTCATAGTCGGCAGCATCGCCGCGCTCAAAACAGTTTACAAGGGAAAGCCGGGCCTACTCTGGCTTGATGCCCACGGCGACTATAACACTCCTGAAACCACGCCCTCAGGCTTCATAGGAGGAATGCCCTTGGCCATGGCCTGCGGCCTCGGACCCAAGCTCTCCAGCGACATCGAAAACCTTAGACCCCTACTAGAGCCAGAACGAGTCGTTCACGTAGGGTCCCGAGCACTAGACCCCGGCGAGGAGGAAGCCCTACGCGGCTCCGTCACGGTCTACGACGCCAAGACAGTCAAGCAGCAAGGCGCCAAGCAGACGGCCCGTTCAGCCGCCAAACTCCTAACCGAGTCCTCCGACTGGATCATAGCCCACCTAGACGTAGATGTACTAGACCCTTCCGTCATACCCGGGGTCAACTTTCCCGAACCAGGCGGCCTAACCCAGAACGAGGTCCTCGACATCTTCCGCGAACTACAATCCACAGGCAAGCTATGCGTGGTTGACCTGACCGCCTACAACCCAGCCAGAGACGTAAACAGTCAAGCGCGTTCTGTGCTCCTTGACCTAGCCCCCAAGCTAGTCGCTACCTAACGGCCAACCCGTTAGGACAGACGAACAGGCCCACAATTTGAACCGCAGATGATTCCCGGGACCTAGACCTAAAGCCTGCCTTCCAGCTTCTCGCTGGGCAGTCCCAAATTCTCCGTTCTCAGAAAAGGTACCGAACGAGAGGTCTTGCTAACATTGATTTTCACAGTCGCAGACACCTCCCTCGTATCCGCGTTCTCCACCACCAACAACCACTTCCCACTCTCCTCAGCCGTAAACCGGACCGCAGCGCTCTGCACGCCCTCGCTCCCGGCCTCGTACCAGAACTCCTCCCCCATCTCCAGGATCGCCAGGCTCTCCTCTGTCAAAAAATATAGATTCACCAGCCCACTAGCCACCACTTCTCCTACCACCTCCTCCCCCATCTCCAGTTCCACCTCAAAGCTCAGATAATCATCAACCTCAATCCTCTCAGGACCCTCGCGACCCTTCTCCCTAGCCGGCGCCTCTTTCTGAGCCGCGACCTTCATCGTGGTCTGCTTGGGTTTTGCCGGCTTGGGCTCCGGCTTTTGCTCAACCGCCTCCCTTTCGGTGCGACTGGACGGTTTTTCCGGATGACGTTCTCGAACGGTTTTCGCAGGCTTCGAAACTGTCGGGGTTGGAATGGGTTCCACTCCCCTCTTCGAGGAGATCTGGTACGGCAAGCTCGCAAGCACAGCCGCAGCAAGAATCAGAAATCCCGCCATGGGCCAGGGTAGCAACTGCAGAAACGCCAGTATCGTGATAGCTACGGTTGCCACGTTTCCGGCGAGAGGCCGCTTGTATCCCATCTGACCATCGTCGACTTGGAGCTAGGGAATGATTCTTCCTCGCTGAAAACGTCGTTGTAACAACAGGCTGGCAGGATGAGGTTGCTGCAGTCGATGCTACCCGAACCACCTGTCCAGTCGAAGCTTCTCAAAATCATACTTCTCCAGTAGCCATTCCAGTCGAGGACCTTCAATCTCCACCTTCAGACCCGGGGAAGAAGATCAATAACGCGATCGCTGAAGATTGACAGGGACCTCCTGATAACATACCCCTTGTGCAACGCCCGCGCATGGTACGAAACTGCTGCCGGGGACGCTTTCGCTGGATACGCCGGTGCAGTCAACCCCGCCTACATCGCAATAAGCAGAAGGGCCCGAAGAGACTGTTCGATACATCCTCCCTCTCCTAGCTCTAGACTTCTGTGCAGAAAATTTCCAATCCTGACCTTTCCAAGAGAAAGAACCGGCCACCGCTTCAGTAGGCCGTCCATCCACCGTCGACCACAACGCATGACCCGTTCAGAAAGCTTGAGTCTTGGGAGACGAGAAACAGAGCGAGCCTAGCTATCTCCACAGGGTCCGCAGTTCGAGGCATAGTGGAAAACGATTTCCGCAGAATCTCAAACCCTAGAGGGCTCGGTTCACCGCCGAGACCAATACCGGTCTCAACAGCACCCACGACCATCGCGTTGCATCTTATCCCCTTATCCCCGTAGGATGCTGCAATATTCTTGGTTAGGCCTATGAGCCCGTGTTTGGAGACGGTGTAGGCAGCTCCAGCTCTTCCACCAAAGACCCCCGCTATCGAGGCAGTGTTCAGAATCACGCCACCTCCCTGTTCCAGCATGACCGGAACTACTCTACGGCTTGCTTTGAACGGTGCAACCAAGTTGATATTGATCACTCGTCCCCAGAGTTCGTCACTGGTCTCCGCAACCGGTCTTACCCCGTCCATTATCCCCGCGTTATTGCAGAGAATGTCAACCCCACCCAGGGACCCCACAACATGGTCTATCATCCTGTCAGGCTCCGACGCGACTGAAAGGTCACACACCAAGCCCGTGGCTTTGTTGCTAGGGCGGCTGATCTCTGCCACAACCTGGTTCACCCGGTCCTCCACCACGTCCACAACCACCACCTTCGAGCCATGTTCAACAAACAGCCCTGCCATGGCCCTCCCAATTCCAGACCCGCCCCCGGTGATCACTGCAGTCTTGCCCTGAAGCCTCGCCCCTTCAACAGACTCGAATCGCCCTTCTCCCCTCTCAACTGGCTTGCTCATGGTTTCTCCCTCTTTCACAACATCAGGGCCGGTTATTCCTCCGTTTAACGGGTCGGTACACAACCATCAGAATTGTGTTGCAACTGCAGTTCATTGTGGACACCCCAGCTATACCCCGGGAACCACCACATGGAACAGGGAAGAGACGAGATGAGACCCGTCGCAGACGTGGCCCGGGACCTGGGAGTCTCACAGGACCATCTGACACTCTACGGGAAATGGAAGGCAAAGGTCAGCCTCCAAGCGCTCCAGGAAAACCCGTCAAGCAGGAGGCGAGGTAAGCTCGTCCTGGTGACCGCCATGACTCCCACTCCCCAAGGAGAAGGAAAGACTGTCACCTCCATCGGCCTTAGCATGGGTCTGAAACGCCACGGCTACGATTCAGTCGTCTGTCTCAGACAGCCCTCCCTGGGTCCCGTCTTCGGAGTGAAGGGCGGTGCCGCTGGAGGGGGAAAGTCAACGGTGGAACCCATGCACGAGATTAACATGGGGCTGACAGGTGACATAGACGCGGTGGGAACAGCCCACAACCTCCTCGCCGCCATGCTAGACAATCACATCTTCCACGGAAACCAGCTGGGAATTGACCCTCGAACCATCAGCTGGCCCCGGGCCATGGACATGAACGACAGAGCCCTACGCCAGATCATCGTCGGCCTAGGAGGTGCCAAGAACGGCGTCCCCAGGGAAACCGGGTTCATCATAACTGCAGCATCGGAAGTGATGGGAATCCTAAGCCTCTCAAAAGACTGCGTGGACCTGAAGCAGCGGTTATCCCGAATCATACTCGGCTACAGCCATGAGCGGAGCCCCGTCAGAGCTGGACAGCTCAAGACTGTGGGGGCTATGGCTGCGGTCCTCAGCAACGCGTTCAAGCCCAATCTAGTCCAGACCAAGGAAGGAACGCCGGCCCTGATTCATTGTGGTTGTTTTGGAAACATAGCCCACGGAACGGCCAGCCTCGTCTCTATCCTCCTTGGACTGCAGCAGGCGGATTACTGCGTGGTGGAGGCCGGTTTTGGAAGCGACCTGGGTGCTGAAAAGTTCGTTGACATCGCAGCCCGCACAGGAGATTTCGACGTTGACGCCGCTGTTCTAGTTGCCTCCATCAGGGCCATCAAACACCACGGGGGAGCTCCGGATGGCAACCCAGATCCTTACAACCTCAAAGCCATGAGGGCTGGCTTGGAGAATCTGGCCAAGCACATCGAGAACATCAGAACCATGGGCCTCAACCCCGTCATAGCCATCAACAAGTTCTTAACGGACACCCGTCGAGAACTGGAACTTGTGGAGGAGTTCTGCAGGGCTCAGGATGTCCCCTCTTCGATCTCCACAGCCTTCGAGGAGGGAAGCGGAGGGGCCGTTGATCTTGCGGAACGAGTGGTGGAAGCGGCCAGCAAGGGGTCCAAGGCCAAACCCGTCTATCCTCTGGAATGGTCTCTGGAAACCAAGCTCGAGGCTATCGTTACCAGAATCTACGGGGGAGACGGGGTAGACTACACCCTCGAAGCGAAGCGGGACACTAAGCAAATCTCAGAGCTAGGTCTGGTCCGTGAGCCGGTTTGCGCTGCGAAGACACCTCTTTCATTGTCTGATGACCAAACCAGGCTTGGAAGGCCTCGAGGATTCAAAGTCACGGTGAGAAAACTGGCCCCGGCGGCCGGGGCAGGCTTCAACATCGCCTATATGGGAGACGTTATCACAATGCCAGGCCTTCCAAAACGGCCCGCCGCTGAAGACATCAATCTAGACCAGACAGGCATAATCACAGGACTTCACTAGACCGACCACACTCCCTCGCAGGAAAACGGCCTGGATACATGACGTCAACTGAACAACAAGGCCGGTTTTCAGAAAGTGTCACCCTCTTGAGGGACGAAGAAGAACGAAGCCACGGGACGAAAGAGCACAAACTACTGCATCCACTGCCACTAGGTCGCATGCTAAATCTGCGACCTGCCTGAGCCCAGGTAGGCCAGTGCAAGCGCATCCTTCATACGTGGGCGGAGATCGGGGCGGTTTCGACCGGCCAAATACACATTCTGCCATCTAACTGTTTGTGTCCGTGGTATCTAAAGGACGTCTGCTGGTACTTTCTAAGTTCACATCGTAGATTATGCTTCGGGCACGTAGCATCACACTGAGACCTTTCCTCTTCAGAGTATTCAACCGGTACGCTCGACCCCTCCTCTTCAATCTCCAGATGTTCCGTAGTAGCCTGTGTCGCGAGGCACAGTTATGGAGAACGTACACAGAGCATTTCATTGCAATACGACACGGGAGAGCGTCGTCCATCCTGCATCAGCTACTTCAGATCGACCCAAACCTCCTGCTTCACCAGGCAACGACAACACAACCCCCACCAGCACTCTTCTACCCCGACTTGGCACCATCCTCCCGTGAACACCTCCCCCACACCCATCTGGTCTATCAGGATACCACGAAGCTTGGCCAGCTTCGTTCCTTCTAGGATTGTCATGTAGATGCGTGTTGAGGGCCTAAGGGCTAGACGCCGGGCTTTTTCTCTCCCTTCGTCCGTCTCGCCAACGCCAGCGCGACTACAGCCAGGACGATAATGCCTGCCCCTATTATTGCAGCCAAGACCATAGGGGGCAAGGCAGGCGTCGACGGTTGCGATGCGACATCCACAATCGTGATGCTCACCAGCGTGGAACGTGATACCGTGCTGTTGGAAGCCGTCACACTGATCGTATAGCTCCCGGTGGGAGTCGAAGCTGTCGTCGAGACCGTAAGACCGGTGCTGTTCGACGCTCCCGCAGGGACAACGAGCTCCTCAAGGCCCAAAGCGGCTGTCGGGCCTCCGCCTGGAGAGACGGTTGTTGAGAGCGTCACACTGCCCATGAAATTGTTCACACTCACCGCCCTGATAGTGGAAGTGTTGGAAGAACCGCGAACGGCAGTAAGCGATGCCGGACTAGAGGTCACCGCGAAATCAGGAGCCGTCGGCACCACCAAGAACACTCCAAACATTGACGTCGGATGGTACTTACACCTGTAATTCCAGTATCCCGTCCCGGGAATATTGTCTCCCACAGTCGCAGTGAAGGTGAAGTTGGCCCACTCCGTCGTGGAGCTGAAATCAGGCGAAGACATGGCCTGCTCGTTAGCATCCACAACAAAGTTGTTGTTGAAGTCCAGGAACCAGTTGTGAGTAATCCCATCGAACTGGAACTTTTTCAACATCAACGTCACATTGTCCCTGTCATAGACTTCCAGCTGCGGTCCAATGCTTTGGGTAGTGTTCCAGTTCCAGTTAGAACTCCCAATCAGCCAGAAGGTCCTGTGAACCGGCGAAGCCGCCACAGGATGCGTCACCGTACTCAACGGCTGGAATGGGGGCGCGGATAGAAACGCGAGCAGAAGGAGCATAGCGGCGTACTTTTCACTCTTCGTCAAGGACAGTCGGACCCGGTGGACTATTGAAGAGAATCCTTCAAGGCTTCCGCACCAGATGGAGAACTTCCAGGTAACAGCCCTCTTTTAGACCGCAGACGCCCTCGCGAGACCACAACCAGTCCCTTGCTTCTATTGATGGGCTTGCTGGGAACGACTATCGTACGAGGGAGAGGCCGAAGCGGGATTTGGACCCCTTGTGCTCCGCATGGTCCATCGCAATAACATAGGAAAGGGTCAGGTAGGGGTGGATAGAACGGTCGAGAATCTGGACTCCGTACGAGTCTCGTATTGTCATCCATTTCTTGTGAACCTGTGCGATTCTGCTGCCAGAAGGTGTTTCTATGCGATAGTCGTGTTCCACAATGTTGCCTTTGATCCTCGCAATTTCCTGTCCCGAACTGTTCTCCATCCACCATTCCGAGCCGAGGAGCTTGAGAATCTTCTTCTTGACCGCCGCCAGCAGTGTCCCTTGTTCGCCGTAGATTTCGAAGGTTGGCCTGACGGAGAGGACCTTGCCGTGAACTTCGCCTAGCCGTTCCCCGTTGGGCCCTTCGAACCAGAATTTTGGCCCGAAACTCACAATCTGCTTCTTGACGTATGCGAGAAGGTTTCCGGCGGTGTTCTTTATTCCAAAAGTGTCTCGGAGAGTGAGTATCTTCTGTTCAACTATGTACTCGTTGCCCGCAAAGGGAGAGGACGGCACAACGCCCGCCCAGGTAGTGGCGGCTGGTTGAACCGTTGTGTTCTCGATCCGCGAGCCACAGTTTGGGCAGTAGCCAGTTCCAGTGGAAAGAGTTTGGCCGCAGGATGAACATCGACCAGAGGTCATCATATGACCTCGAAGGTTGAACCCCGTCGGCTAAAGTCCGATTGTTACCAAACACATCCTCTGCCACGTCGGAACGGAACGACCCTGGAAACTCATACCAGTGGAGTCCCGAACCTGTATGGGACAAGACAGGATTGGCCCGTAAATTGCTGACCCATACTATCAGCGACACATCAAGCTCGTCCTCTGACGATCTCGAGTCTGGATACACAATAGAAATCATTCAATGGCCACCTCGAGCGGGCTCGAGGAGCCTTTGCTTCGAGAAACATTAGCTCTAGCTATAGGGGTCGCATGGATCGGCGGGACCTGGTACATGGTCTTTACTGGAGGACCTGATTTCGGATCCTACTCACTGTTTCTCGCGCCCATAGTGACCGGACTGATTGTCGGACGAACATCTGCGGGAGCTGTGGTGGGCTTTCTTCCCAACTTTCTGCTCGGCGTTGCCATAGGCGTGATAATCCTCCGGGACCTCTCCAGTGTTTCCCCGGGATCGCTTGAAGCCGTCTTCGGCCTCTTCGGCCTCCTCGGGGCAGCCATTCTCGCCGTGGTAGGAGGGCTTGTCGGCGCAGTCTGCGGAGGAATCGGCGGGTTCGTGGGCAGCCGTTTTACCAGAAACCCCAAAGGCCCAGTCGCACAGCCACCATCTAGAATTCAGAACGCACCCGTCAAGGCCTGTCCCAGATGCTTGAGCACGTGGACGCAGGAAATGAAGCTGTGCCCTAGTTGCGGTGGGAACCTCTGATGACATCTCTACTCTGACGAAAACAGATTCACGAAACAAAATCAAAAGACTGGACAGAAAGTCTCCGGCACCTAGAGTCCGGAGCGAGAGAACCCAAACAATTCTGGAATTTGGCTGGTGAGACTGAGCCTGTGACATCCAACCAAGCCTAGTCACTTGCACGGAGGGCCGGATTCGCGCACTTCACGTCCCAGTTACACGTGGGAGCCGGAGTCTCAGATGACAACCAAATCCATGTCTCCGGAGAGGCTTAAGTAAGCTCAAGCCCAAACCCCCTTTCCATGGGCAAGATGAAGTACACGCCCATCGGCAAGACCGGCGTCCACGCCTCCATACTATCCCTAGGAGCCATGACCTTCGGCGAGAAGAACACCTGGAAGCTCGGCGGCCTAGACCAGATAACCGTGGACAAGATGGTCAAACACGCCATCGACCAGGGCGTTAACCTCTTCGACACCGCAGACGTCTATGACGAGGGAGAATCTGAGAAGACCCTCGGAAAAGCCCTCAAACCCTACAGAGACCAAGTCCTAGTAGCCACCAAGGCTCGGGGAAAGATGGGTCCCGGGATAAACGAGGTCGGATTATCCCGACACCATATCCGAACAGCCATCCGCAAGAGTCTAGAACGGCTCGACACGAACTGGGTTGACATATACCAGTTCCACTCCTGGGACGCCCACGTCCCACTAGACGAGTCTCTGGAGGCCATGCAGGACCTTGTCGAGGAGGGTCGCGTAAACTATCCCGGCATCTCCAACTTTACAGCCTGGCAGATCGCCACCCTCCAAGCCAGATGCGAGGAACGGGGCTACTCCAGGTATGAAACGGCCCAGATGAACTACAGCCTCCTCAACCGGGACATAGAACATGAAGTCCTTCCATTCATGAAATACAGCCAGATGAGCCTCTTGGTATGGAGTCCCCTGCACGGCGGAATACTATCAGGCAAATACTCCAGAGACGCCAAGCCTCCTCCTGGAACCCGAGCCGGCAACAGGGGAATCTACTTCCCATTCTTCGACGAGACAACAGGCTTCGACATGGTCGAAAAGGTCAAAGCAATTGCGGAAGAACAGGAAGCAACACCCGCCCAGGTTGCCATAGCATGGTTAATCTCCAAGGGCCACATCGTCCTGCTGGGAGCCAAGACCCTGGAACAGTTCGACGAGAACCTGAGATCCCTAGACGTGCATTTGACTCCGAAACAGCTCGAACAGTTAGACGAGACAACCAAGCCGAAGGTTATCTATCCCAACTGGATGATCCAGAGACAAAGCGTCGGCCGCGACTTCGACATCATCCAACCCGCCTAGTCAGCCTGTGCTCAGCTACCACCAGCCGAGCATCGTGCCTCTTCGGCCCCTTCGTATCACCCTGACGATAGATTCAGCCGCCCCATACAGTATGATAGCGACTAAGAGAACGACCAGTTTCTGGAACAGCGTAAAGTCTTCCGTGTAGAATGCGACATAGATGAGCACAGCAATGGCAAATGCTGCCCTAGCAGTTATCGACAGGACCCTCGTCCACACTCGGCCTCTCGAAAACTCAACATCGGGCTCCATCAGAAACCATCTCCTTTGAAAAGTGTCCGAGACACAGTGAGCTTCCCCATTCTAGGACATAGAAGCCTAGTCCAAGAACCCGTCTTTCCAGGAAACCTTCGGGTCCTTCGTTCGCAAGTCAGGACCCTTCATAGCCGCCGACTTCAGATTACCCACATAGAACGCCCAGGGCGCAGCCTCCAGCAGCTGCCATTTCCGTCCCTCCTCCGAATTATCATACGTCACCTCCAGCTCGAAGACCACCGGACCCTCCCCCCTCAGCGAATAGCGGACTCTTCCCGGGCCTCCCGCCTGCCAGTCCATCTCCCAATGATCACCCTCCTTGAAGTCGAGAATCTTGAACCTGTCAGGCGTCCCACTAGTCCAGCCAAACTCCAACATCTCACCAATTCCCATCCGGCCCTTAACCGAAACCGGAAACCACGAAGCTAAGCCCTGCGTTGTCCCGATGAGCCTCCATGCCTCCTGCCTGCTACATGGAAGAACAACCTTCAAACGGGTCGCATTACCGAGAAGGTAAGGATTCTCCACCTGAACAGCCTCAGCCAATTCCGACACAGACCCGGGCATACAGATGTGAGCTAATAATGCTGGTGGGCATAGAGCTCGAACCCGACTGAGCATCATAAACGAATCAGACCCTAGGTCCAGCTCGTTCCTAGGGAAGAATACAGATATCTCTTTCAATACCTGGGTTGAATAATCGAGAGTTGTCAGCCCTAAGCTTAATATCAAAAGTCTCCAAACCCCGTCGCTTCGAACCAAACATGAAAACAATCACCAAACAAGCCATCGCAACACTCGCATTCCTATCGGTACTTGTCTTCGCCGCCCCAATCCAGACTGTGGCCGCCCAGCCCAGCATCAGCATGGTAGACGTCCACACCTTCGACCCCGACACGTTCCGGTTCCCCGGCGGGCCTGCACAAAGCTACTATCCCGGAATCACCACAGTCGCAAAGGGCGGAACAGTCAGCTTCCACGACAAGGGCTTCGAAGAACACACCGTAACTAGCTATACGGTCAAGATGGTCGTGGACTTTGAAGGGGTCATGGTCAGCATGCCCGTCCCAGACGGCAAATTCGACAGCGGAATAGCCACGCCCATCGAGCACGGCGACACCTGGACCCTCGACACAAGCTCACTAGCCACCGGCGACTACAACTACTTCTGCCTGATACATCCCTGGATGCAAGCAATCCTCCGCATAGTCCAACGCAACGCACCCACCAGCATCGGAGTCAACATAGACCACGCCATCGGCGAGACAAGCCAGTTCTTTGCTGGAAGCGGCAGTTGGGGTTTCACACCCCGTAGCCTGAGGGTATCCCAAGGAACAATGGTAACAGTGGTTGACAAGGGAATACTACCCCACACTCTAACCAGCTACACTAACAAGATCCAGATTGTCGAGGGAGGACATACGCTGAACATTCCCATCCCCGACGGAACCTTCGACTCAGGACCTCTAGGCCCAACACAATCCTACACCCTCAACACTAGCGCACTCAACAAGGGGACCTACGCGTACTTCTGCCAGTTCCACCCTTGGATGCTAGGATCCCTGACCGTAGCCTAGCCGAGACGCAGAACAGTCAGGAATCCCCCCTCCCTTTTATTTCTCCGATACCTTAGGCAATCTCACACTTGGCTACTGAGCAGCCCACAACATCCGCCTGAAAGACGGACGAACAGTCGCCATCAGACGCTACAGACTAGACGACAAAGACCAACTAGTATTATTCTACGCCGGCGTTTCCCCTGAAACTCTCCGCTGGAGTCTTCCACCCTACGACCGGCAGAAGATCGAGCGCTGGGCCTCGGACCTGGAAAACTCCATAATTCTGCTGGCTCTCCTCAAAGACCGAATAGTGGGCCATCTCCAAGTGTTCCGGCAGGCCTGGAACGAACGTCTGAAGGGAAACGGGGAACTGATAATCTACCTCCATCAAGATTTCCAAGGCGTCGGGCTGGGAACGGCCATGATGCGCGAAGCGTGGACATCGCCCGCCAGAAGGGCCTAGGCGAAGATGAATATCACGACGTGGTGGAAATGGGCCTCTTACTGTGACAGATTATGAGAAAGAAGATACTCCCCGCGACCAAACGAGCACTGCCACGGCCATTCACCTTCGAATGGGGAAAAGGCCAAGTCGTGGAAGAAGCATCGGTAAAGGTTCAGCTAAACGGTCACAGCTGGGAACCCACAGTTCAACTTCTCCGATTTGAAGACGGCTCCGAAACACTACGGTTCTGCGTCTTCCACGGCAAACAATTCTCACGCATGCCCCTCCTCATCAACCCCGACGAGTTATCAGCGTTGATGGCGGCAGCCTCAAGACAACCAGGCCTTCTAAAACACTTACAGAGAGCACTAGGCACTCTGAGTCGTTAGGACTTGGCTCAGATGACCTTTGATGCCAGACAGAGCCCTGGTGAGAGAATTGCGGCCTATGCGTTCAAGCTGTCCAAGGAAGATACTTTCCTCAGAAAAATCAGGAAAGAATCAGACGAGCACAGAGCACAGCATGACTGCGACGTACACCCGTCAAGCCCCGTAACCGGCAGGCTTCTGAACATTCTCGTCCGCTCAACCGGAGCAAGAAGAGTGCTAGAGGTGGGCTGCGGGCTCGGCTACAGTGCCATCTGGATCGCCCGAGCACTGCCCCCGGGTGGAAGGGTCGACACGATAGAACAGGACCCGTTGCACGTGAAACTGGCCTCTGAGAACTTCAAAGCTTCAGGCCTGAGGAACAGGACTAGAATCCTCAGGGGCGAAGCGAGTTCCGTTCTTTCCAGATTGAAGGATCGCTATGACTTCATCTTTGAAGACGCAACTTTCGGAGAGCGACCGCGACACTACGAGGATCTCATCCGCCTTTTGAGGATAGGCGGGTACATACAATTCGCAAACTGGTTCCCCATTGAACATGCTATAGTTGGTGGGAGAAGTCTCAAAAGATGGAAGAAGAGTTTTCCCACCTCGAGCCACGCGCCTGCAGCTACTCAGCGTTTTGTCGCTGAGGTCTTCCTGGACAGGAGACTTTCCGCTGTTCTTCTCCCTCACATCTGGAACGGCATAGCCGTGAAAATCAGAAACTAGACATTCAGCAAACTCAAACGGGGTCCTCAGTGGCCTCAGGCGCAGACGGCTATCTTCTTCTAATTGACCAGCCTTTCCAAATGACCGAACGAGCTACTCCAGGATGTTCTGAACCATTACCGGGCCACATCCCGCTCCCTGGAGCTTCCTCATCCGGAATGGACGAGATGCACTTCAGTCGACAGGTTCTCTCCGTCCCCAGTTGGTAAGCGGAACCCAATCTCCCCACCCGGCCGTGCATCCACCGCCGCGCCCGAGGTGAACCACCCGTCCAGCCCTAGGGCGGTTGTGATGGCGGCATAGACCCTTTCCGGAGGGGCACAGACCAAGGTGGACTATCGAATCTCAACATCCACCCGTTCCTTCCTAGATTCCTCCTTCAGAATTACGGTGGAGGTCATAGTTCGACTAGGTCCCTAGAGTCCTTTGAAGGCGGTTATGCTTCTGCCATGACCGGCTTCTTTTCCGGCGGTACCTCCGTCTGCTTCGGCTGGATTAGCCAATATATGTTGCCGTAGAGGTCTTCGAAGCCGACCTCCACACCGTATGGCCGCTCCACGGGCTCGCCTAGGAACTTGACACCTTTCGCCCGCAGCTCCTCGTAGGTATTCTTGCAATCATCCGTCTGGAAGACCCACGAGTCCTCTGGCTGTCCAGGAACGCCCGCTTGTTTTCCGACCTGCTCTAGGGCTTCCGGACTCCTAGGCTTGTGGAGTACAATCTCCAGATCCTTTTGTCCCTTGGGCCCGATGGTCAGCCATCTGTACCCCGGCACCGCGGCGGAATCGTCCGTTCGTTTCTCAAAGCCCAGCTTTTCAGTAAACCACTGCAACGCCTCATCCTGGTCACGGACTAGTATGCTCACGACGGACAGTTTAGTGATCAATTCACAACGACAGCATAAAAGTCCCTTCTCGCGTAAAAGTGTTTTGAAGACCCACTGATAGACGATACGAGGAGACCAGTTTGAGGCTTCGCACTCTGTCCTACATAACACTCTGGGTTACCAGGTTTGAAGAGTCCAAAGAGCTCTACCGCGACACGCTTGGCCTACCGGTAGCCGAGGACAACCCAGGTTTCATCATGTTCCAGACCGAAGGCTCAAGGCTAGCCTTCCACAAACTACCCAAAGCTCCCCCGTTGACCAGGCTCTCCGTGGAACTGCACTTTGAGGTCCGAGATGTCGACGAGACATTCGAGGCTCTGCGGAAGAAGGGCGTGAAGTTCGAAGAGAAGCCGGCCAACAGGCCCTGGGGAACGCGCATGGCCAGTTTCCTGGATCCCGAAGGTTACAGGGTGGAGCTGGTGGGACCTCTGAAACCTGGAGAACCCATCAAAGGCGACTAGTCCAACCAGTCGCCCAGAGAGTTCCGTCTGTCAGGATTTTCTCTTCGATCGTTTTCCTGCAGGAGCTAGGACTGAGCCTCCGCCTGAAGATGGAAAGTAGTAGGGTAGGCTGATTGACGGAGCTGGTGGGCTACCTTCCCGCACAGGCCGGTCCACCGGTCTTCGGATTTCACGAACCTCTAGCATGGCGACCTCGGGCGCAACCACTCTGAAGTCTTTGATGCCCCTGTGGTGGAGAAACTTGTTGATGAGAAGCTTGACCTCCCGCGGCTTCGCATCTTCGATGTGAAGCTGGCTCCCTTTGATTCTGATCATTCCTTTCAGTTTTGACCGAAGGAACTGTGCCGCAGGGCTTGCATTTCGACGCAGTTCCTTCAGTTCAACGGTCAGCAAACTGGGTCTCGGCTGATTCTAGCAAGTTCCCTGCCGCGCCTAATAATTGCACCTGGGAACAAGCCTGCAAAGAAGGGAAAAGGACCAGGCACCAGTCCTGAATATTTGAGAGTTTTGGACCGTTCTCCCGGAGAAAAGTCCGCTCCTGCTTTTAGCCACTATGGCGCAGGCCCTGTCGAGCGCGTGATGCGCTGACGGGTCTGAATGCTCAGAACGAAGCTCTTGGCGGTTTTGGGACTCCTGCTGACCCTAAGCTCGCTCCTTCTAGGCGTCCGCTTCTGGGGCTACCCGAGGGCTGTGCTGATGCTGCAGACAGGAGGATTCGCCCTAGCACTGGGACTATTCTTCCGGATTGCAGGGAGCCGAAACCGAGAAGTAAAGGACAAGTCTGACCCTATTGCCGAGCTCTACGACATGGAGAGCCTGATTCACTGGCACCATAGATGAGGCACGCACGGACAAGTCTTAAATCAACAACTTTTCTCGTCCAGCCTATAGGCGCGTGAGTGGGACCTCCCACCCGTTGCGCCCTACAAACCCCGGAGTAGGGAGGTAGAAGAAAATAGCAACCGAGATCAATACTGTAAAGCCATACGTTCTCCGAAAGGACTTTGATGCAAGGGCATTATCTCAGATAGCTGTCTTTGCTTCTCTCTACGCCACCCTTGTATGGGTCCTGCCATCTCTCAGCTTCGCTGCAGTCCAGTTTCGAGTCGCCGAAGCACTCAAACCAGCAGTCGCAAAACGATGGACCCTAGCCATAGCCTTCGCAATCGGCAACTTCCTAGGGAACCTCGTCTCACCCTTTGCTGGAGTCTACGAACTCGGCTTCATGCCTGCCATGAATATCGTCGGAGGACTACTTGCTTTCGCGACGGCGAGGACCTTTCGTAGGAGCTATTTCATTGCCGGTTTCGTGTATGCGACGGTAATCGCCCTCAGCGTATCATGGATGCTACATGCCTTGTTCAACATACCCCTAGAAGCTTTAATTCCACTCCTCTTCGCAAGTGAGCAGATCGTAATGCTAGTCGGCGCAGGAGTCTTCTCGCTCGTCGAGAGACGGTGGAAATGGTACCAGGAATAGAGGAGGTGAACCGCGCGAAATGTGTGTAACTCCAGTTGTCAAGTGTTGGCATTGTGGGGAATGGTTTGTCAAGAAGTCTAACCGGGAAAGCTTCGAGGCCTGTCCCCTTTGTGGGAAAGGATTCGAGGAGCTGACCCCCGAAGCCCAGAGGGCCGTTAAGGCAACCCTGGCACCATTCTTCGAAGTGCCTAGGCTGAAAGAGAAGCCTCTCCCAGCCTAGGCTTACCCGTTCCCTTTTTCTGACGACCCCTTTGAAAACGGGATGGACGAGGAAATCAGAAGACACACTGCCGGTTAACGTAAAGACCCTGATTGGTTACTAGCCGAGCCTTACTTGGTGTCCTTCAGCGGGTTTCAAGTCTGACAGTCGAACCCCAACCAGTCGAACCTTCCTAGGGTCCCGTTCAAACTCCCTAAAGAGCATCTTGACGTACTCAGTCACAACCCCTCGATTATCAACGTAGCCCGTGTGAGTCTTCTCCCTGGTGAAAGTGTCAAAACCTTCGAACCGAACCTTGATCCCGACAGTCCGGAACATCAATCCCTCATTCAACAACCTCTCATGAACCTCCACCACCAACGCGTCCAGCGCCTCCCGGACGAGAGCCTTGTTGCGAACGTCCCGCTCGAAAGTCTGCTCCACGCTGATCGATTTTCGGAGGGGCCTCTCCTCCACTGGCGTCTCCTCCAGCCCGCTGGCGATCGCCCATAGCCAAACGCCTCCTTTCCCGAACCATTCGGTGAGTTTCTTTGCCGGGACCTGGCTTAGCTGGCCAATTGTTTCGACATTCATTCCCCGTAAGAACTCAGCGGTCTTCTTGCCGACGCCGCTGATCTTGTCAACTGGCAGAGGGTCCAGAAACCCGCGGACCTGTTCGGGCCTGACTATGGTCAAACCGTCCGGCTTGTTCATCTCCGAAGCCATCTTCGCGATGGACTTGTTGGGCGCGATCCCTATGCTCATTGTCAAGCCTTCTTTCGCCTTCATCTCTTCCTTCATCTTCGATGCTAGTTCCGGTCCGTCGTCGAAGGCCTGGCATCTGACACTCACGTCGAGAAATGCCTCGTCGATACTGGTCTGCTCGAACTTGTCAGCATAGCCTCTGAGCAGACTCATGACCTTCTCCGAGGTTTCACCGTACAGTTTGAAGTCAGGCCTCACATACATGCCCTGCGGACAGAGCTTGTAGGCCTGGGAGATGGACATTCCAGACCGGACCCCGAACTCCCTCGCCTCGTAGGAGCATGAAGTGACAACTCCGCGGCCGCGTCCCCCTTTCGGGTCTGCCCCAACAATCAACGCCTTCCCTTTCAGCGAAGGGTCCCGACGGGTCTCGCATGACGGGTAGAAGGCGTCAAGGTCGCAGTGCATTATGATGCGGGGGGGTCTGGACATGACGTGTGACGGCCCTAGGACCCTTAGGGGTTAGTCGTACGCCTCTTTTTCTGTTCTGCTATAGACGGATCAGTTTCTCTCGTCTCAACAAGAAATCGGCAATAAGCTATTACTGCAACCGTGTTGCGTGAGGGACCCTGGATTCCCGTGGACCCTTTAGAGGCTCGGCCAAACCATGTCTACGCCAAGAAGCTCCAGGAAGAGTACAACCGGCAGTACGAGCTTGCGAGCCTCGCTCGCTCCAAGGGTCTCGACCCTTCCTGGAAGGTTGAGTCGGAGACAACTTACGACCTGGCCGAGAGGGTTGAGAAGGCCGTTGGACCCCTAGGCGTGGCGGAAAGAATCCGCGAACTCGGGAAACTAATTTCCAGAGAAGAGACAGCCTTCAAGATAAGCGAGGAAATCGTCCTTGGCCGGTTCGGAAGCTTCGAGGAGGAAGAGGCCGCTCTCCAAGCGGTCCGAACAGCTCTGGCGGTTCTGGATGAAGCGGTTACTGTAGCTCCCATCCAGGGAATCCACCAAGTCAAGATCAGAGCCAACACGGACCGGACCCGCCATTTGGCCATCTACTTCGCAGGGCCCATGCGCGCCGCAGGCGGCACCGAAATGGGCCTCACCATGATCGTAGGCGACTACATTCGCCGGAAGCTCAACCTCCAACCCTACCGGGCCACAGAACAGGAAGCTCGAAGGTTCGTAGAGGAAGTCCGGCTGTACGAGCGAATGGTCAACCGGTTCCAATACCGGAACCCTGACAACGTCATCCGAGACACAATTCTGAGACTGCCGGTTGAACCGAATGGTGTTGAGACAGACCCGGTGGAGGTGGCAGTGAACCGGAACCTTCCCCGGATCGAGACCAACCGCGTCCGAGGAGGCGCCTTGAGAGTTATCAACGATGGACTCCTGGGACGGTCTCAGAAGATAATGCGGATCATCGACAGACTAGGGCTTGAAGGTTGGGAGTGGCTTCAGACCCTTCGGACCCCATCTGCCGAGGGAGAAGAGGCGAAGGAGTTCATGTTCATGGAGGACGTCGTCGGAGGCCGGCCCATCTTCGCGTTCCCAGGACAGCCCGGAGGCTTCCGCATACGATACGGCAGGGCTCGGAACACCGGTCTTGCCTCTATCGGGATCCACCCCGCCACGATGGAGATACTCGGAGGCTTCCCAGCTGTGGGAGTGCAGATGAGGACCGAAAGGCCCGGAAAGGCTGGAATCGTCACGGCCGTTGACTCTATCGAACCGTCAATCGTCAAGTTGCAGGACGGGTCTATTGTCAGAGTGGAGAATCCTCACGAAGCAAGGGCGTTAACAGGGAAGGTCGGGAAGATTCTATTCCTTGGCGACCTTCTCGTCGCCTTCGGCGAATTCCTCGAAAACAACAGGTCCCTTACACCATCGGGCTTCGTAGAGGAATGGTGGGCCCAGCTCCTAGAGGAGAAGCTCAAAACTCAAAGTGACGTGTCCCAAGAAGGCTCGCCGCCCTCGAAGGAACGGCTCCAGACCCTCGCGAACAATCCCTTCACTTCGAAGCCGACGAGCCACGAAGCAATCGCAATCTCTCAAGCTCTGAAAATCCCGTTACATCCTAGGTACACATACTTCTGGGAAAACATCAGCCTCGACGACCTCCGATACCTCCGACAAGCACTGGCCCAGTTCCTGAACGGAACCAGAGCGGTGCTGCACCTTCCAAAGGACCCGAGACTGGAACTCATCTTCGAAAGGCTCTGCCTGCCTCACAGAGTTGTCGACGGCTCTCTCCAAGTCTCAGAGGACGAGACGATTGTCCTGGCGCACCTCCTCAGACCAGACGACCCTGACGTAATTGTTCAAGAAGCCTCCACAGTCCATGACACGCTGGCTAGTATAGCAGGATTTCCGATTGAGATTAAGGCCCGCACCTACGTGGGAGCGCGGATGGGTCGGCCGGAGAAGGCCAAGGAACGCATCATGACACCTCGGGTCCACGCCCTCTTCCCCACAGGGCAACTTGGTGGACCCAAGCGCGATGTTGTGGAGGCTTCACGGAAGGCAATCTCCAATCTTGAAGTTATCGATAGAATCTGTCCGGCCTGTGATCAATGGGAGCCTCGGCTGAAATGCCCGAGCTGTGGTGGGAGGACTGAAGATCGGAGGCGATGCCCGCGGTGCGGCCAGCCGGGCCGGGAAACTTGCCGAACATGCAATATTCCAACTCTTCCATACCACGCGACGAACCTAGACCTTCAAAGAATTCTGGATGAAGCTGTGAAGCGGCTCGGATTTCCCAAGCCGACGGAAACGGTCAAAGGCGTGAAAGGCCTAATCAACAGGACCCGTATCCCAGAGTCATTGGAGAAGGGCATTCTCCGGGCCAAGTGGGAAGTCTCAGTTTTCAAAGACGGCACACTCCGGTATGATGCGACAAACGCTGTTCTTACTCACTTTCGTCCGGCGGAGGTCGGGCTCTCATTGGAGAAAGCCCATGCTCTGGGATATGCGAAGGATCTGCATGACAACCTGCTCACCAGCCCCGATCTGCTTTGCCAGATGGAGATTCAGGACCTTGTAGTACCGGAGGGTTGCGCTGATTATCTTCTGAAAGTTTCCAAGTTCCTCGACGACCTCCTGCGGTTGCATTATGGACTGGACGGATATTACAAAGCCAAGACCAAGGAGAACCTCATTGGCCATCTGGTAGTCGGGCTTTCGCCCCACACATCAGTCGGGGTAGTGGGACGCATCATTGGCTTTACAAAGGCGAGCGTCTGTTACGCCCACCCCCTCTTCCATGCAGCTAAGAGAAGGGACTGTGATGGGGATGAGGACTCCCTCTCACTTCTACTTGACGTGTTGCTGAACTTTTCCAGAGAGTTTCTCCCCGACAGAATTGGGGGATTGATGGATGCTCCGTTGCTATTGGCACCGTTGCTGAACCCTATAGAAGTGGCTCGCCAGGCATTCAACATTGAGGTGGAGGAGAAACTACCGTTGAGGTTCTATGAGAGGACCCTGGAGGGTGCAAGCCCCAAGGAGATAGAGGACATCATCCCCACCCTTAACCTCAGCCTGGAATCGCCTAACGGCCATTGGAAGATTGGGTTTACTCATCCGACAGAGGACCTTGACAGGGGAAGGCTGATCAGCGCATACAAGGAGCTCCCGACCATGCTGGACAAGGTCAAGGCGCAGCTGGACCTAGCGGACAGGATTGTCGCTGTCAGGGGGGAAGAGGTCGCCCGGAAGGTCCTCTCCACTCATATTCTCCGAGATCTAGTGGGAAACCTGAGAACCTACACTTCGCAACGGGCTAGGTGCTTGAAGTGCGGTTCCAAGCCAAGGCGTCCTCCGTTGGGCGGGGTGTGTAGAAGGTGTGGGGGAAAGCTTGGGGCCACTGTCTTCAAGAGCGGTGTGGAAAAATATCTGGACATTGCTACGGAGATGGTTCAAAGATACCCTGTGGGCAATTACTACAAGCAGCGTCTAGAGCTGATCAAGGTGGAGCTGGTTGAGACGTTCAAGCCCACGGTTGAGGAGAGGGAACAGCAGAAGCTCCTAGTTGGCGACTTCGCCTAGGAGGCACTGTTTGAGCCCAGCTTACCATCCCCGAGCCTACCTGGCCGGTATGAAGAACGTGAACAGGGGTCTAGCATCCAGGACGAAGATCATCGGTGCCATAGAGCAGGGTAAGACCCGTGTTTTGGAGATCAGCGAGAAGTCGAAACTTGGCCATGGCTGCGTCAGCTACCATCTGAGGCTGCTCCTGAAACAGAAGGTTGTAAGCATGACATGGACAGGTCGGACAGGTCGGACGGGTCGGTGGACCCTCACCAAATACGAACAGGAGAAACTGTTCAGCTAGAGCCGCTGGATTCCGGTCACTTCTGAAACTCGGCCATGCTGCTCTGCAGGGGACCCCCGTCCAGAGACATCTTCTTCCAGTCTAGCTCTGCCAAACCTGCCAGCCGACGGAACTCGTTGACGGAGCCGGGTCCGAAGCCTGCGAAATGGTTGTTGAAGAAGACAAAACCCTGCTTAAACAGGCTCGACTTCTCCTCCAACGCTCCATACCACTTCCGCATAACTTCCCCCTGGTCGCGTTGCGTCTTGCTGAAGTCTGTGATAGAACGATCTCCCACCATGCGAACATACGCCACATCAGACGTGGCCTCCGGCGGCGTAGACGCATACTGATTCTCCGACCAGGCCAAAGCAACATTGGCCTGTTCCAGCATCCTGTAAACATCCGGCTTGAACCAAGATCTGTTCCGCAACTCGACAGCGTGCCTGTACTTACTGTCACTCTGGCCTAGAAACTGTTCCAAGGCCTCCCGGTCCTTCTTGTAATTGAACGAAGGAGGCAGCTGAACCAGCAGAACCCCGAGCTTCTCCCGGAGCTCTGCCATGGACTTGTAAAATCTCTCCAGTTGCTCGGCCACATCTCGCAGTTTTTTTTCATGCGTTATCTTCTTGGGAAACTTGGCAGTGAAGACAAACTCTTCAGGCGTGACCTTCCTCCAGTTGGAAACCATCAACGGGGAAGGAGTCCGGTAGTAAGTGGAATCGACCTCCACAGCATTAAAAACACTCGAATAAAGACGGAGATAGTCACCCGGCTGAGCATTCTTCGGATAGAAAGGGCCTGCCCAGTCCTGGTAGGACCAGCCGCTACAGCCAATCTTCAACTTCTTCGGATCAGGAAACAAGGACCAGTAGAAAACTTCGCAAGGCGCACCGTTAAAGAGATTCCGGAAAACGAAACCGCTAGATTAGTGGAGTGCTGGAGAAGACAATCCCCTGGTTCGTAATCTGGTAATAGTACCCCCTCGACGGTGTCAGGTTCCGCCCCATACGCAAGACCTTCAACGTCCCGCCCCTCAACAATACCTCCCCGGTCCGCTTCCGCATCTCAATCACTCCATCCACGAGGTTGGCGGTCGCGTTCTCGATATTTTGGTCCACCCCCACAGTATGCAAAAAAGCCAACGTCACACCCATAGCGATACCAGTCGCGAACC
>CAYIBO010000005.1:0-25223 GCA_964361545.1 uncultured Candidatus Bathyarchaeia archaeon | reverse complement strand
ACTAGCCAACCGAGTCGACGGGGAAGCAGACACTATCGCTGAGATAAACAAGCGAGTCGCAAAAGAGATCGGCGTGGACGGGCTGGGCTACAACGACATCCCCGGCCTAAGCCAGGGAATAGGCCTCAGCCAGGACGAGATGTGCTTCGCCTGCGTCTCGGGCGTATACCTCGGACTCAAGAAGGACCCGGTCATACGCACCCGGGAAGAGATGAAGGCCTGACCCATCAATGCCACCTATCCCTCCGGGACTCGCGGTATCTGGCCAGAAGAACTCGTAAGCAGGGTTGGATTAGTGAAAGTCCTTGTCGTTGGAAGTGGGGGGAGGGAACATGCATTGGCCTGGGCATTGTCCCGGGACCCTGAAGCGCACGAGCTTTACGCAGCTCCGGGAAATCCAGGTATCGCGGAACTCGCCTCATGCGTCCCGATTAATGCCACTAGTATCGAACAGCTCGGTTCGTTTGCCACCGAGCGGGATATCGACTTGACTGTCGTTGGCTCGGAGGCCCCGTTAGCTCTGGGGATTGTAGACTCCTTCCGAGAACGTGGACTGCGAATTTTCGGGCCAGACCGGCGTGCTGCACGTATTGAAACGTCCAAGAGCTTTGCCAAAGGGCTCTGTTCACAGTTCGACATTCCCACTCCGCGCTGGGAAACTTTCACAGATGCTACCGATGCCACAAGAGCGCTCGACCGCTTTGGTCCGCCGTGGGTGGTCAAAGCCGACGGACTCGCGGCAGGAAAAGGGACGACCGTTACGCGGGACCGGCATGAGGCAGAAGCTGCGATACACAGAGAGCTACAGCGTGACCCGGGCAAGGTTGTCGTCGAGGAGTTTATCGACGGCTGGGAAGCGACTTTCATGGCAACAGTCTCACACGGTCGTATCCAGTGGTTAACTCCAGTATTCCAAGACTACAAGCCGGTCTTTGACGGCGACGTCGGACCCAACACTGGGGGCATGGGCTGTTTCACGCCTCTGCCGACAGTAAGCCCGTCTCTCGTCGAGAAGGTCAAGAACGCCATCTTGACCCCGGCCGTTGCCGCCATGGAGAAGCTAGGAGTCCATTATCAGGGATTGCTGAACCTGAACGCTATTATTCGGCATGGAGCCGAGGACCCTTACGTGCTTGAGTTCAACGCCCGCTTCGGCGACCCCGAAGGCCAGGGAGTAGCCGCGTTAGTCGAAAACGGGCTGGCGGCACATCTCTACGCGGTCGCGGAAGATTCGGACCAGCCGCCTCTCCCTGAATGTCGACAGTCCGCGTGCATGGTGGTCGTGCTGGCATCGAAGGGATACCCAACGTCTCAATCAATTGGGGACAGAATCGTAATTCGCCCGTTATCAAGCAAGAACGTAACCATATTCCATGCGGGAACCGCTAGGAACCCTGCCGGAGAACTGGTAACAGCGGGAGGGCGGGTCCTGAACGTGGTAGCCATCGGGACGAGTGTAGAATCCGCCCGTAGGGAGGCGTACTCTGTAATCGGCAACACGGTCCAGTTTAGTGGTATGCACTATCGTTCGGATATTGGCGCTCAACGGACGCGCCAGAGAAACTTACAGGTGCCTCGCGCCTAGGAAAATACGGTATGGTCCCGATAGGCATTCTCGTTTCCGGGCGGGGCTCAAACATTGAAGCGATTCTAGACGCTGTTGACAACCGCTACATCACCAAGGGCGAGGTCAAGGTTGTAATCAGCAACAAGGCCGGGGTCCCTGCGCTGGTGATTGCCAGCAAGCACAAGGTTCCAGGCATTGTCATTGACGACCATGGTTTTCCAAAGAAGAGCTGGGAGTACGACCAGAAGACCATAGCCGCGTTGAAGTCTCACGGGGTAGGACCCAAAGAAGGGTTGATTCTGCTCGGGGGCTATTTCCGAATACTAAGCCCTGAGTTCGTGACGCTTTACGAGAGAAGGATCATGAACGTTCACCCTGCATTACTGCCCGCTTTTTCTGGACTAGATGCCCAGAGGCAAGCTTTGGAACATGGGGCGAAGATTACTGGTTGCACGATTCACTTTGTGGACAAGGGTGTGGACACGGGTCCGATAATACTTCAGGCGCCCGTTCCGGTCCGGGACGATGATACGATAGAGACCCTCTCAGCCAGAATATTGCGGGAAGAGCACCGCCTCTACCCCGAGGCTGTCCGGTTGTTCACCGAGGGAAAGCTGGTAGTGAAGGATAGGAGAGTTCTGGTCGCAAGCTGACAGCCACCATAATGGACGGCAAGAAAGTCGCGGCCGAGGTCAAGAGGGAAGTCGCCGTCCGCGTCAAGGAACTGGAGAAGCAAGGGACGACCCCTCATCTCTCCACCGTGCTAGTCGGCAATGATCCTGCATCAGCGTCCTACCTGAAAGTGAAACATAAGGCGTGCCAGGAGGCAGGGATTCGTTCCGAAAACCACCATCTGCCAGTGCACACCACCCAGAAAGAACTGGAAAACCTGATCGCCAGGCTCAACCTAGCCCCGAAGGTAAACGGAATACTCGTTCAGCTTCCCCTCCCTAGCCATCTTGACGAAGCTCGTGCAATAGAGAGAATTGTACCCTACAAAGACGTAGACGGGCTGCACCCAATTAATGCCGGAAAACTAGCGGCGGGCATAGAGGGACTGGTCCCGTGCACTCCTAAAGGAGTGATGAGACTCCTCTCCTACTACAAGGTCCCTGTCGCGGGACACCATGCCGTCGTCATCAACCGAAGCAACCTCGTCGGTCGACCCCTCTCCATGCTACTCCTCAACCAAGACGCAACCGTCACTGTATGTCACTCAAAGACCCCAAACCTCCCTGAGGTCACGAGAACGGCTGACATTCTAGTTAGCGCGGTGGGACGGGCAAACTTCCGGCTCTCTGCCAAACATGTCAAGCCCGGCGCGGCTGTGGTGGATGTTGGTCTCGCGCGAGTTGATGGAAAGTTGAGGGGTGACGCGGACTTTGAGGAGGTCGGCAGAGTCGCCAAGTTCATCACTCCAGTGCCGGGTGGCGTGGGTCCTATGACGGTGGCGATGCTCTTGGAGAACACTATCCAGGCCACAATGATACAGACTGGGAAGACTTGAGCAGGATTGGTATTGCCGCTGAAAAGGAGCGTTTGAGACGAAGAGTCTTGCAGCTGAGGGACCAGCAGACTCGGGTGGAGGTAGAGGCCAAGAGCCTCAGAATCATCCAGACGGTAACAGAGCTTCCCGAGTATCGGAAGGCTCGGGTAATCGCGTCCTATGTTGATGAGGGAAGCGAGGTACGGACGCGGCCGCTGATTCGAAAGGCCTTGGCCTCGCGGAAGAGGGTTCTGGTTCCAATAGTCGACAAAGAGAGTAGGAGTCTTCTATACTCTGAAATCAAAGGCCTCCACGAGCTAGCTCCCGGAGCCTTCGACATTCTAGAACCAAAGCCGGAGCACTGGAGGCTCAAAGACCTGGAAACTGCTGGTGTCGTCTTTGTGCCTGGGATTTCGTGGGATTTGGACGGTTATAGGCTTGGTTGGGGCAAGGGATACTTTGACACGGTTCTGAAGCGGCTTCCGGACAGGTCGGTGGCCATAGGGTTGGCGTTTGACCTGCAGGTCGTGGACAGGGTTCCGAGGGCGCAATTTGATTTACCCGTAGATTTGGTCGTAACGGAGACCCAAGTGGTGCGTTGCCATCATGACTAGAACAGTGAGCATTCTCATGGGCTCGGAGAGCGACAGGGAGATTGCCAAGAAAGCCGAAGCCATACTGGACAAGCTGGGCGTCCCATACGAGACAAAGGTCATCTCCAGCCACAGAAACCACAAGGACCTGGACAGGTATATTGAGAGTTCGAAGGCGGATGTTTTCATAGCCATAGCCGGACTATCCGCCGCTCTTCCAGGACACTTGGCCTCGCTTTCTACCAAGCCAGTAATCGGGGTCCCGGTCTCGGGTAAGCTCAATCTCGACTCAATTCTCGCTATGGTCCAGCTTCCGTCAGGGGTACCGGTGGGAACCGTTGGACTTGACAACGGGACAAACGCTGGTTTGCTGGCAGCGGAGATACTTGCGATCTCGGACCCGGAAATCGCCAAGAAACTCGTACAATACAGAAGCGGGAGCCTCTAGATGCAAGAGTCCTTGGAAGTTCCGTCGACTCCCTTCAAGCGTGGCAAGGTCAAGGACGTCTACGACCTTGGCGACGGACAGTTATTGTTCGTCTTCACCGACCGAGTGTCCGCTTACGATGTGGTCCTGCCGTCCGTTATTCCTCGCAAGGGCGAGGTGTTGTGTAAGCTTGCAGCTTTCTGGTTCGACTACCTCAAGACCCATCACCACATGGTGCGCCTTGACAATTCGAACAGGATGGTTGTGAGGAGGTTGAAGATGATACCTGTGGAGTGCGTGGTCCGAGGATACTTGTACGGAAGCCTCCACGACCGACTCGTCAAGGGGGAAATCTCGCTTCCGGTAGAACCGGTTCTTGCGTCCAAGCTGGCCGAGCCCATCTTTGACCCTACCACGAAATCCGACGTCAAAGACGAGCCGATCACAATAGAGCAGATCGAGGACGAAGGCTGGCTGGACCCAGAACAGATAGAGGCGTTGAAGGAGACGAGCATCAACATCTACAATACCATGTCTCTTCGGGCCGAAGGCGCTGGCTTCATTCTAGCAGACCTGAAGCTGGAGTTCGGGTTCGACGAAGAAGGAAACATTCTACTTGCCGATTCTATCGGACCCGACGAGTTCAGGCTCTGGCCCAAAGACCAGTACGCCCCCGGCAAGATTCAGGAGAGTTATGACAAGCAACCTATCCGGGACTGGCTTGCGAAGATGGGTTACAAGAAGACCCTTGACGAGGCACGCAGGGCAGGACAGCCAACTCCTCGACCACCAGACCTTCCTCCAGACCTAGTCGCGGAGACCAGCAGGCGTTACGTTGTAGCTTACGAGCGTTTGACTGGGCTGAAGTTGTAGACATGCCTCGGCCCCGCATGACCTATGCCAAAGCAGGGGTCAACATAAACAAAGTCCAGGCAGCCCACAGGGTACTGGCCAGAAAACTAGAGACGACTTTTCGAGCTCGCAGAGGCAAGATTGGACATCCTATCTTCCCGATTGGCCATTATGCTGGGCTCGTCGACATGGGACACGGCCAGGTTCTCAGCCTACACGTGGACAACGTCGGGACCAAGGTAATCATTGCCCATATGATGGGGAAGCACGACACCATCGGGATTGATTGCGTGGCCATGTGTGCAAATGATCTAATTTGCACAGGCTCAGAACCCATCGCATTCCTCGACTACCTAGCACTTTCCAAGCCAAACCCCGCCCTAGTCGATGAAGTAGCTGAAGGAATCGTCGAAGGAGCAAAGCAGGCCGGCATGGCGGTGGTGGGGGGTGAAACGGCCATCGTCCCCGACCTCCTTTCTGAAGTCGGAATCGACCTTGTTGGGATGGCAACGGGAGTCTGTTCAAAGGAAGACCTCGTCCTGGGCGACAAGGTCAGGAAGGGCGATGTCGTGATAGGAGTCGCTAGTTCAGGAATCCACTCCAACGGCTTGACCCTAGCAAGGAAAGTGCTGTTGAGAAATCACCGCCTAAGGGAAAGGGTCCCAGAACTTGGCCGAAGTATTGGCGAGGCGCTTCTGGAGCCGACACGAATCTACGTCAAACCTGTGATGGAAGCATTGCGCAATGTAGAGGTTCACGGCCTAGCCCACATTACTGGTGGAGCTTTCTCCAAGCTAGACCGGATCGTCTCCCAAGCCAAGCTAGGCGCCGGCCTTGACAATTTCCCGTCAGTTCCAGAAATATTCCGCCTCATTCAGAAGGAAGGCCGGGTTCCAGATTCTGAGATGTATAGAACGTTCAACATGGGCGTCGGCTTCATCGCAGTCTGCCCACAAGACGAGGCGGACCGTGTTATCCGCATCTTCAAGAAACACTCTCAACAAGCCTTGAGGCTGGGACGAGTCGAGAGAAAGCCAGGCATTCGAGTGAACGGTATGCGGGTTAACTGATCACAAGCTTGTATCGGATGTGGCGGGAGTACGGGCTGAAGCCCATGCTTTCGTAGAGGTTCTGGGCTGGCGTGTTTCCCTCTCTCGTCCGCAAATAGGCCGCTTCGACTCCAGCTTCTTTCATTTTGCTCAAAGCGTAGGTAAGCAGCCTCCTTCCAATTCCTTGTCCTCGATATTTCTCCAGCACTTGGAACTCTTCAATGTAGCCATACTTCCCAGCGGACTCGTCGAACTCGGGGTTCTCGCCTGAATACCAGTAGAGGAAACCGACATACTCTCCTTGCCACTCAGCAACAATGAGTCCGTCGAGTGGAATGTTTTGGAGCTTGTCTAGGTCCGTGAACGGATAGAACGGAGTACCTCCAGAAAGTCCCGTATGCTCCACAATCTTGGGCAGATCATCGGCGGTTGCCCTGCGAATGTTAACTTGCAGTGAGCTCCTCACTTAGCTTCCACAGTCGCTGTGCGACATCCTCGTCATAGGATTCCTCTGAAGACCTGGCATCTTTCATCTTGGAGAAGTATCTTCCACTTACACCCTCCAGTTCTGGCGACGCTGCCAGTCGTACCACGGCCTCGGCGGCTTTCTCTGCGCTCATGAAGAACGGGCTTGCAATCCAAATGCCCAGCGACATCAACCCCGGGTCGTCATGGCCAAAGCCCGTCCTTACCACTCCGGGATGAAGACAGTTAGCCGTAACACCCGTCCCTTCCAGCCTCTTCGCAAGCTCATACGTGAACAGAACATTTGCCAGCTTCGCCTGGCCATAGGCTTGGAACGCGCTATACTTCTTCTCGCCATGAATATCGTCGAAGTGGATTCTAGCCCCTCTATGAGCCTCAGAAGTGATATTCACGATTCGGGCCGGAGCACTGGCCTTGATCACGTCCAAGAGAAGATTTGTCAGAAGAAAATGCCCCAGATGGCTGCTGGCAAAGGTCCGTTCGAAACCATCTACCGTGACGTGTCGCTTTGTGAGAATCTCTCCCGCATTGTTGACCAACACGTGCAACTTCTGGTAAGTTCGCTTGAAATCGTCAGCCAGTTGCCGGATGGACTGCATTGATGAAAGGTCCGCTACAAGCAAGTGAACGTTCTCGTTTCCGCTCTTGGTCTTGATGTCGGACTGCGTAGCCTCCCCTTCGCTCTTGTTCCGACAGACGATAATGATGATTCCGCCTAGCTTTGCCAAGCCTAGGGCGGTGGCTTTTCCGATTCCCGAATTACCGCCCGTGATTATGCAGACCTTGCCATCTATGCGATATCCTATCGAGCCCATCTGACAGAACCTGTCCAAGTTCCTTGGATGAAAACGTGTCTTTGACAGATAGTTGCCCTATGCTACCTCAGGCTGTTCCGCCAGAGGGCTTGGTGGACGCGCTTCCCGCCTTGACAGCTTCAAGAACGCCCCAGACGATCAGGAACAGGGCCACGAGAATGTTCAGCAAATTAGGGTATACCAGAATCAGGACCCCAATGATTATGGAGAGAATAGCAACTGCTATCCTCGGCATCTTCAGAGTCTTCTCAACTTCAGCAACTATTCCCATTTTTCTCTCCAAGAGAGCGAAACATGATTTCGTCATAAGGCTTACGACTGACCGCAAAGGCCAGTCTTGACTTATCCTCAGCTCAGCTTCTTTCTACCAGTAGCAACGCAATTGAGACCAGAACTAGGTTCTTCACCACAAACTCTCCCTGAAGCGTTAGGATTGGAAAGACGGGATCGAAGACGGCAGCAGGAGCAAGAAACGGGACGAGCAGGGTCCCTACAAGGTGAAGAGCCATCAACGATGCGAAGGTTCTGACACGCCATCCCAGCAGGACCCCGCCTCCAAGAATGGTTTCACCGACACCAAGGGCTTGTAGGAATGGGGCGCGGGCGAGGAAGGGATAGGTAGACTGGATTATTCCCAGGACTGAGGTCTCGCCGACTATCTTTAGTGCTCCGAACCAGACAAAAACGGTTCCGAGCGCAACCCGGAGCAAACGAGTCTCGTTGTTCCTGACGAAATGGCGCAGAGTGCTCGTTAACCCCTCCAATGCCAAACGTTCCCTTTCCAGCAACGCCCGCACCCCGCTAGAATGGCCTTCGATGGAAATCAAGCAGCCGAAGCGACAGCTAGTACCAGTCCCTAAAGTACGGAGTGACCGCTCTAATCATAGTTGAAGGCTTAAGGGCTGGATTCAATAGAGTATGCGCAGCCCCACGGGATACAGATGTCCGTTATCTGCGCCTTCGGCCGTGAAGAGATTCCGGAAAGGCTCACCATAGAGATTGAGATTAAGGGCAGCTCCACAAGGGTCTGTCCACGATGCCTGACACTGATAACGGTTCACAGACGCTATCATCACATGGACCTGGAGAGGCTTATCCCCCGGATGGCCGGATAGCAACCTCTCCTGGGACCCCTAGTGAAAAACGAAGGCCAAGTCAGGTTTGGCTGTAGAATCTTTCTCGGGTCCACAGAGCCGTTTGGTAAGATCGTCGAGCGGACGCGGTTCTGTGAGAAGTACGGTTTTGACTCGGTTCTAATCGATGATCACCTGCTCTACGGGACCGATTCAGCGGCTGCGCCAGAGGCATTCACAACCCTGGCAGCGGTCGGCCTCCAGACAGAGAAGATCAGGGTCGGCGTAGCTGTAACAGACCTTGTCCGAAGACATCCAGCCATCGTAGCGCAGACCACGGCCACTTTGGCTAGCATGCTTCCCGGCCGTGTATTTCTCGGACTGGGCGCAGGGGACCCGGTGAACCAGACGCCCTTCGGGTTATCGTCGGAAAAACGATTCAGCAAATTGAAGGAGGGTCTCAAGCTGATGAACCTGCTCTGGACGTCCAGCATTGAAAAATCTGCGACGTACAAGGGCCGATTCTTCTCTCTGAAACGGGCGTACTTGCAAATTGGACGAGCAAGGAGGAATCGTCCTCCTATCTACATCGCAGCCTTCGGAAAGAAGATGTTGCGCCTTACCGGAGAGGCTGCGGATGGATGGATTCCGCACTGTCACACTCCCAAGACCTACAAAACGGATCTTGAAGCGATTCGGGCTTCAGCTAGTCGCGTCGGACGAAGACTGGATTCGTTCGTCCCGGCCTACTACACCCTCGCCTCCACATCCTCCAGCCGAGAAGAAGCTAACCGGAACGTGCTTGGTCCGGCGAAGTATTTTCTCGCCCTGATTCCTGAGGGATTGAGAAAGGTAGACCCCTCAGCGCACCATCCAGGACGGGTCTGGGAGAAACTAACCCATCCAAGGGATCAGAGAGAAACGATTCGGAAAATCGCCGCCACCATACCTGAGAAGACTGCTCTCGATACGGTGATCCACGGGACGCCGGGCGATTGTATCGAGCAGATAGCCCAGTTCCAGAAGTCCGGATGCAAAGAGATGATGCTAACATTTGTTCCCGAGGGAGGTCTGTGGTCTACCAGGGGTCTGCTTCCCATGGTTCGATTCTTCTCGGAGAAGGTCGTCAGCTACTTTCGAAGCGGGTAAGACCTTACGGCTGAGGCGCTAGTGATTTAGGCTAGTTCCACTGCATTCTTAACCAGGGCGTTTACTCGTGGAAGAAGAATCACGAGCGCTCCATTCTGAAGACCATAGGTCGGACCTTGCAAGAGCCATCCTATTCCTAGGCGGAATGTACTGTCCCAAGTGTCCCGAGGAAATCCGTACGAGGCTCGCGAAACTCAGCGGCGTGGTGGAGGTTCTAGTCACAAATTACATTGAGACATCTTATGGCGTTGTGCAGGTATTCTACGACTCGCAACAGGTGACCCGTGACGAAGTCATGGCGAGAATTGAGCCGCCTTACTGGGCTACTCTGTTGGAGGACAAGGACCCTAGAAGAGAGCAGATTCTGCTGCGGTATACTGAGATATACGTCTGTTAATGGTCTTCTGGCGCGTTCAGGCAGAAGAGGCGGAAAACAATAGAGTGGGGTATGTGGCTACCTTAGAGCTGTGTGGGGTAGTTGCTGTTCCCAAACTTTCTAACCCGGGCTACAGGTTGAACTAGTGTTTCGCGGCCGTTGCCGTTGCCCGAAACTGATCGGGTCGCCGTATTGTTAGAAGTCTTGACGACGCTGGTCTGTTTGACCCAGTCGGGAATGATCACAGCCCTGATGAGCTCTTGTATCGTGATTCCACGATCTTGTGCTTCAGTGATGAGGAGTTGAAAGTTTTCGTCGCGGAGAGACAGCATGAACTTTGCCATACATTCACCGTTAGAGGAGAGGAAGCGATACCTAAGATGACCATGTCATATAAATGTTCTGGAAAAAAGTACAGAATTTTTCCTTGAAAAACGGTGAGATCTCCTGAAGGAGAATGTCTATCAATCTCCTTGAAAGGCGGTCAATCTCTGAAGAAGGTTAAGGATTGCTGGAGCTTGAGCGAGCTTGAGAGAACGAATTGACCTTCACCTCACAGAAGCTCCCAAGCTACGCAAGCCCATACTCATCGCCGGCCTTCCCGACAGCGGAAGAGTGGCGAAGATTGTTCTCGATCATCTGATAAAGACCCTCAAAGCGATGCCCCTAGGCTACCTCCACTCGGACTATCTTCCCCCTCGATTGCTCCTGGGTCCCGATGGGACTCCGAGCTTGATGAAGCACGAGATCTACTACTGGATTAACAATGAAGCTGAACAGGACCTTGTCCTGTACACAGGGGACGCTCAGCCAATACTTCCAGAAGGAGCGTTCCGCCTCTCAGAGGCCGTTGTCAACCTTGCCCAAAGGCTGGGCGTGGAGACCGTTGTCACCGTAGGAGCCTTCATCACCGGCAGGATAGCGGAGAACCCGAAAGTCTACGGTGCGGCAAGTGAAGTGGACCTGGTCAAGGAACTCCAGTCTCTTGACGTGAAGATCATCGATAGCGGGGCGGTAACGTGGATGAACGGGCTTATCCCTGGGCTCGCCAAGATCAGGAATCTGAAGAGCTTCTTCCTCTCGGGCGAGACATCGGGCTTCATGGTGGACCCGAGAGCGGCAATTGTAATCCTCCGAGTCCTCACCAAGAAGCTTGGCCTTCAGATAGACATGACGGAACTGGAAGAGCAAGCCAGGGAGATAGAATCTGCCCTTAAGAAGACGGGAGAAAGGGCAGGCTCGCAACCCTCAGACAGTTCGGACTACATAGGGTGACGGTTTCTGGCTGAACCGGCGGCCGACCACCGCGTCATAATAGGCGACAGCCGGCGAATGGGAGAGCTCCCGGACGAGTGTGTCCACCTAGTCGTCACGTCTCCACCCTACCCGATGGTAGCACTGTGGGACGATTTCTTTACCCAAGTTTCAGCTCGCAACTACAACCAGATGCACGCCTACTTACACCAGGTATGGGCGGAAGTTGAAAGGGTCCTGGTCTCAGGCGGTCTTGCCTGCGTGAACGTTGGAGATGCGACCCGCACGAAAGATGGAGTCTTCCATCTCTACCCAAATCATTCCAGTGTAATCCAATCCTTTGAAAATCTCGGTCTAGTCACACTTCCCTACATTCTCTGGAAGAAACCAACAACCAAGCCACAGTACAAGGGGAAGGGAGCCTTTCTCGGCTCAGGGTTCCTACCACCAAATGCCTACGTGACCTTGGACATGGAGTACATTCTGATTTTTCGAAAAGGCGGGCTGAGAAGCTTCGAGCCGAAGGACCCGAAACGCTACAGAAGCAGGTTCACGAAAGCAGAGCGGGACAGGTGGTTCTCTCAGGTATGGAATGTCACAGGGGCCAGACAGAATATTGAGGGTCTTGAGAGACGGGTGGCAGTTTTCCCCGAAGAGATTCCTAGAAGGCTGATTCGCATGTTTTCTGTTCTAGGAGACCTAGTCCTAGACCCCTTTCTCGGGTCCGGAACGAGCCTCAAAATGGCCATGGAACTTGGCAGAAAGTTTGTGGGTTATGAGACGATGGAAGAGATGGTTCCGATAATCAGACGGAAAGTCGGCCCATCGTCAAAGCAGGTTGTCTTTGAGAAACGGGTTGCTCTCGCAGCTGAGATGGCCGATTAGACAACAACAGTCCCGGGATATCTCTCAGCGATCTCACCTCGTAAGTAGGACGACCGGGCCAGACACCTCCTAAGACCATGTATTGGAGACGCCTCACAAGTATCGTTACCAGACCAGCGGCCTTGGCCCCTTCAATGTCAGTGGATGGATTGTCGCCCACGTAGACACATTCCTCTGGAGGGAGACCTAGGCGTTTGGCCACGAGTAGGAAGGGAGCACTACTCGGCTTGACCTTAGGAGTGTCTTCGCCAGCCACCACCACAGTATCGAAGAGTCTCCGGAAGGGCAGCCTCCCGACCCTGAGCTTCTTGATGCCTGGCGTTCCATCGCTGTCAGAAACGATGGCCAGCCTAATTCCTGCCCTCTTCAATCTCCTGAGAGTGGGTTCGGCATCCCGAAAAGGCGGGCTTGCTCCCATGTAAGCATCCCAGTAGCGAAGAGTGGCCCTGTGAATCCAAGGCCCCTGCAGCTTCGCAAGCCCCAGTTCTTTGAGGAGGGTTTTCCACCAAACATCTCTGTCGTAAAGGGCTCGAGGAACAAGCCCGGAATCCGGAGCCCTCCGGTCCCGCTCTATCTGCCGAAGCCTCCGGAGCAGCTCTGCCCTGCTGCGCGGATGACCGTTATTCCTCAGATGCTGAGCAATGATGACGGATACTGTTCGCAGAGCGTGCAGTGACCCTTGTCTTGACTTGATGAGGGTGTTGTCTAGGTCGAAAACTACTCCGCGAATCTGGCTTGTCAAGAAGATTTCCACCGGCTAATTGTAGGTGTCTGGCCGTCTGTCGGCGAACCTCGCCTTTCTGAGGCGAGTGTGAAGCCCGAGATCGAGATCGTCCATGACGATTGCCTGTCCCTTCTTGGAGGTTGATCTGATTCTTGGAAGCGCAATCTTCGTAGTCGGTTCCTGTTCGAGACTGATGATACTACTGTGCCCAATGAATATGGGCGGTGAGAAGACGTTCGGTGCGACTATCGGAATCCTGTTTTCTAGGGACCTGACGGTAAGGTATTGTTGCCAAGGGCCTATTCCCCGGCTCATGATGCGTGAAGGGCACAGCAGTAGGTCAGCTCCGTTTAGAGTGAGGATTCTGGAAGCCTCGGGAAAGTCAACATCGTAACAGACCAAGACCCCGACCTTGTAGCCGTTGATCCTGAAAACTTCGTAGGTGTTTCCAGCCTTTGCGATACTTTTTTCGCGTCCGAAGAGGTGAACCTTGAACTGTCGTCCCAGAACCTCCCCGTCGGGCCCGATTACGGGACTGCTGAGACGAACCCGCCCCTTGACCCTCTCGAAGAACGCCCCTACCACCACAGGAATCCCATATTCCTCTGCCACCGCCTGAAATCCGGGAACGGGGTTCATCGGCGTGGGAATTACTTCCTCAGGAAGCCAGTGCTCGGGCAGGCAGATGATATCTGCTTCTTTCTCCGCGGCCTGCTTCGCCAGTCGAACGGCCCCGAATACTGTCTCCTTGACCGAGCGGGGAACGGGTCTGACCTGTATGGCGGCTGCCCTAACCTTTTTCGAACCCACGGAAAGAAGACCCTAGCCTAGCCTTTCAGTCTCTTGACCGCGAGGTCTACCAGTTGACGGGCAACAATCCTCTTGTCAGATAGAGGAATGTGAACCACATTCTTCCTAGCATCAACCACATAGAGTTCGTTAGTATCTGTCTGAAACCCTACGCCTTCATGGCCAACATCGTTGGCGGCCACTAGGTCCGCTGTATTCTCGCTCAGGATTTCGAAAGCCTCGGAAACTAGCTCGTCGTTGGATACGTTGTGTTCTGTCTTGAAGGCGACGATGAAGGCCTTAGGATTCGCCTTCCGAGCTTCGGTGATTATCTTGGGTGTAACTTGCAACTCTAGAGTGATGCTCTTCTCTTTGCGGGTTTTGATTTTTCGCAGAGAAGTAGATTTGGGCTTGTAATCGCTGGGTGCTCCGGCCGCAAACACGAGATCGTGTTTTCCTTCCTTCAGCTCGTTGACGGTCGCGTTGAGCATATCCTCAGTGCTCTCGACCCTAATCGTCTTGACGCCAGGGGGAGGAGCAACAGAGCCGGGTCCGAGGATCAATGTTGTCTCCGCTCCACGGGACGCAACTTCCTCAGCTAATGCCACTCCCATCTTGCCGGAGCTGCGGTTGGTGATAACTCGAACAGGGTCGATGTGTTCTATTGTGGGGCCCGCAGTGACGAGCACCTTGTGGCCCTGTAGGTCCTTCTTATGAGAGGCGAGTCTCGTGAGTACTGCCCTGACTATCTTCTCCGTGGATGCTATCTTCGCCTTTCCTTCGACTATCTCCGGCTCGATGAACTCGACTCCAATCCTCTTGAGACGCTCAATATTCTCCTGGACGATGGGATGGTCATACAGTGGCTCGTGCATTGCAGGGGCTATGAGCACGGGAATCTTGGACCCGATTGCCGTAGCGGCCACCGTCGTAACTGGAGTGTCATCGATTCCAGAGGCCAGTTTGCCAATTGTGTTAGCAGTCGCCGGAGAAATGAGGACCAAATCGACCCGCGTTGAGCTGTTACCCGCCAGCGCGATGTGTTCTAATTTTCCAGTGAGCTCTTTGACAACTGGATTGCCAGTTGCCCATTCCAGAAGGTCAGAGCCAACCATTTTCTCCGTAGCCGGGCTGATGACGACGTGAACATCTGCCCCGTGGCGCATCAGTTCTCGGGCAATTTCGGGAGTCTTGAAAGATGCGACACTGCTTGAGACTAGGAGCGCGATTTTCCTCCCGGCAAGCTCACTGCCCTTGGACCCTGTGATGTCTTTGGAGGGATGGCTCAAGGCTTCTCGATGCTCCTACCTCTTCAGGTGTCCGTTCTGGTAGGCATAGTCCAAGAGCTGTATGATCTCGTCGAGAGTGTATTTTCCCGCGCTCGGCGGAATTCTTCTAAAAAGATCTGGCAGGCTAGGCAACATTGGTCGGAAGAGCGACGGGATTTTATCGTATAATGCCTGTACACCGTCAATGATCTCCTTGGCATCCTTCTCGGTGATGCTTGTGCCTTTGAGGCCTGCTTTGATGCTCCTACTCAACCCTACTTTCCTTCCGGACCCTCTCAATGGTTCAAGGTCCTCCCGGGCCATATAACAAGGTTCTCGAACAATAATACCATACTATCGTGGAACCCTTCAACCAAGCCTACGGGCAGGTAGAAAACCTCTAGAGATTACGCTGACAAAGGCGGACCCCAGCTTCTCAGGAACTTACCGAACCGACTGTCAGGCCTACTCCCCGCTCCTCAGCCTCATGAACACCTTGCCCAATAGGGTCTTTCGAGGGTGAAGCATTGAAATCCCAATGTAAGGGAAGCCAAACCCGAGAACAGCCGCTACAACAAGTAGCTGAGCGGTGGGGTATGAGATCCCAACCAACGGAGGACCGGTGTTTGCCAGAGACTGGTATTGAGAATCGAGCCTAAGGTCAATGTGCAAGTCACCATCGCCGAGATAGAAGACGAACTGCACTCTTCCCCGAGCCCATTTGCAAGGCTCAGCAGGGTCCAGAATTCTCAACCTTTCTGTGCCGTGAACGTTCTCTAACAGGTTGCACTGCTGACTTCCGCCTTGTGCACCCGAATCCAAGTTCCGCAAGAAAACCGCCGGGTGAATCTCGTTCCAACCATAGTCGCCTAGAGCATGTCCCCGGTCTCTGACCCAGGTTCCGTAGACGTCAACTCTCTCTCCGGGACGTGGAACAGGAATATCTCCCTGGTCAGCCGGAACAACCTCAACTGTGAGAAGTCCCCACATGAAGTACATGAACAATGACCCTGCTCCAATGGGAGTGACCAGTAAGCCAATTAGCAAAAGGTCCCAGAGAGATAGTTTTCCCATGGACTTCCTCCAAGCAGTCCGCCAATCTAGCGCTTATTGGACAACAGCCAGCCTACAACGCGTCCCTCTACTACAACTCTCTTCCAGTTCCCTCGATGGAAAGCTTCCTGCTCATCCGAAACAGGCACGACGATAAGATCGGCTCCCACCTTACCTGCTAAGCTCTCCAGAGCCGGCACAACTTCCAAAGGCGGATGAAGGGAATAGATTAGGCCAGCTCCCTCGTAGATCGGCAGGCTCGGAAACATAACATCATCTGCCACCGCCCTAACACGCTTGGTCTTGCGCGAGCGAACCCATGACTCGTCTTTGTCAGTTACGATTACCTCTGTCTCTGGAAGGCTCAGCTTCACCATGAGGGCAACGTCGATTCTATGGCCTACTCCGACCTCGACAATTTTCCGTGCACTACGATAGTTTTCCTTGACGAAGCGGACTAGCCCTTCAAACATCACAAGTAACGCTGGAGGCGGCTATTTCGGCCAGCGGGGCTGGAAGACCCCAGAATCGTTCTCGGTTTCCCGCATCTTCCGCATGCCCTCTAGTATCAGCTTCTGCTCAATACTCGCAACAAGTAGCTTCGTCTCTATCACCCTGTCAGGGTTGACACTTAAACTTACAGCACCTTCTCGGACTAGAAACTCCACAACCTCAGGATAGTTAGAGGGGGCCTGGCCGCAGATCGATGTGGTCACTCCTGCCTCTCTGCAGACTCTGATGACGTGGCTCATTGCTCGCAACACGGCTAGATTTCTCTCGTCATAGATTTCTTGGATTGACGCATCGTCCCGGTCGATTCCCAGAATCAGCATGGTCAAGTCGTTCGTTCCGAAGGAGATCCCGTCAATGCCCTCCTGGACGAACTTGTCAATGAGCAGCACGGTGGCGGGAACTTCGACCATTATCCAGAGTCTGAAGTCGGGACTCCGTTTGAGGCCCTCTTCCTCAAGGATCTTTTTCGCGTTCCTGAAATCCTCAAGAGTCCTAACGAAGGGCAGCATTACATGCACATTTGTCAGCTTGAATTCTTCACGGACCTTCTTGACGGCACGGCATTCCAGCCGGAATACATCGGGCTCTTTCACGTAGCGGAAGCAGCCTCTGTAGCCGAGTAGAGGGTTGGGACCAACGTGTCCAGCCTCCTTCTCATACTTCTCACCGCCCGGCAGTCCGAGAAACTCGTCGGGCTTGAAGTCCAAACACCGGTAGACGACTGGCTTCGGAGCAAAGGGTGCAGCGACTCGTCTGATACCCTCAGCGAAGGCGTCCACCATCTTCTGCCCTCCACCCTCCTCGATAAGCAACCGAGGATGCTTGCCCACTGAGAGCATCATGTGCTCAGCACGTAGAAGGCCAACACCATCAGCATGAGTCTCCCGTGCAACCTTCTCCGCAAGCTCGGGAAGCGAGATGTTGACGTAGATTCTTGTCGAAGTTACTGGAATGACAGTTGGGATTTCCTGCGCTAGCTGGGCTGGCCTGAGAACCTCCTCCACAAGTCCAGCGTAAACCACACCAGTCTTGGCATCGACAGTGTACTCTTTGCCTGTCTGCATGAGTTTTGTAGCGTTTCTCGCTCCTACAATGCAGGGTACTCCCATTTCGCGGGAGACAATTGCAGCGTGGCACGTCGTCCCGCCATCGTCCGTGACGATAGCTCCTGCGATTTTCATGTAAGGTACCCAGTCAGGGTTCGTCATTCTGGTGACGAGGATGTCTTTCTCCTTCATCAGACGCCCAGCCTCCTGTGGCGTCGAGATTACCTTCGCCCGTCCTGCATGCAATCCTGGACTGGCGGGAAGGCCTTGGACGACCATGATGCGGTTTATCATGTGCCCGGCTGAGTCGTCCACGGGAGCCTTCATCCTGCTCCAGAAAGTCTCCGGCCGGGACTGGACGATGTGGACAGCGTTACCTGACTTATCCTGTTCTAGGGCGAACTCAATGTCTTGAGGGGTCCCGTAGTGATCCTCGATGTCCCGGGCCAGCTTCGCCAGTTCGACCACTTCAGAATCCGAGAGGCACGCAACGTTTTGGCGCTCCGGCAAAACCTCTTGCTGTACTGTCAGGCCCGTCGCACGGTTAGGAACATGCTCCAGGTTCTTGGGAACAATTTCCTTGTGAACGATCTGAAGGGTCCCTTTATCGACTATGAAACGGTCCGGTCTCACGTGGCCCGCGACGAGGGCCTCGCCCAGACCCCAGGTTGCCTCAATAACAATCTTTGACGGGTCACCGTTCACAGGGTCGAGGGTGAAAACCACGCCGGAGCACTTGGACTCCACCATCTTCTGGACCCCGACGCTGATGAGAACTTTCTCATGTGGAAAGCCCTTCTCCTCCCGGTAAAATATGGCCCGTGGAGTGTAAAGGCTGGACCAGCACTTCTGCACGTAATGGACCAGCTGGTCTTCTCCCTTCACGTTGAGGTACGTGTCCTGTTGCCCTGCGAAGGAGGCGTCTGGAAGGTCCTCGCCCGTAGCAGATGACCTTACAGCCACGGTAACCTGGTCGCAGCCGGTCTTCTTGCAGAGTTGACGGTAGGCTCTCCGAACCTCGTCTGCAACGTCCGCAGGCATGTGAACCGATTCTATGAGTTTCCTGATTTCCTGCGAGGCTTCCTCGTACAGCTTGGGGTCCTTAGACCCGTTGGAGTTGCGGAGGGTCTTGTGAATGACCTCTTCTATCTTGGTCTCGTCTAGGAAATGGCGGAAAGCGCTCGCCGTTACTGCGAAGCCCGGTGGGACCCTTACGCCTTTAGCAGTCAGCTCGCCGAGATTCGCACATTTTCCGCCTACTAGATGAATGTCGTCCTTTCTGATGTCCTCAAGCCAGATGACTATGGAGTCTGACCTGCTGGCCAAGAAGTTTAGGCTCCTGCAGCAGCCACCGGAGCCTGGACCTCAGGGGGCACGGCGGCCATTTCATGTTCCACTATGACGCGGGTCTTCATGGGAAGTTTACTCGATGCGACTTCGCAGGCCTTCTTCGCCGTCTCAACGCCGTCTTGGTTGACGTGGATGGTAATGATTGTCTGGCCATCTTCGACACGGGCCGCTCTTCCCGTCGGTTTTCCAAAGGCCCGTCTCATACCTTCTTGGAGACGGTCGGCGCCTGCGGTCGCGATCATTTTGTTTTCGCGTAGAATTATGTGCGGGTATGGTCGTAGCGATAGTCGGTAGCCTGTTTCCCCGTACTTGTCAGAGAGAACCTTGTTGGCAGATACACGGGCCGATTCTAGGGCGTTGTGGCGTATCTGGACCCTCTCTCTAGCGACAAGATGGATCTTGAATGGGAAGTTGACGGCGAGGTCTCCCATGTTGAACTTGGAAACCTTCGGCGCTGGGGTTCCGCGTATGTACTTCATACGAGTGTAGGACTGGCCAACTGGGGAACGATAGTTTCGACCCTTCATGAGCGAATACCTGTGTGGGACATGTAGGAGGGGGCTAATGAGGGTTGTTCCAGCCCTGTCCAATAGGGAGTATCCAGATTTCCAAAGATTTCCTCCAAAGCAAGCCCTAGGGCTGAGACTACTCAATGGGATCGAGAGTCATCCCCTCACTGTTCTGGCTCGGTAAATATCACCCGTCTTTGGGCTGAAGTACAATGTGAAAAGAACATTGCCCAAGACCAGCAAAGTGAAGAGGATTCCTACCCAAAGCGGTCTTATCATGAAACTGCTCGGGACAATTATCCATGGCAGGATCATCGAGGCCATGGCCCCTGATGCATGCATCCATCTCCGAGCCCTCGGAGAAGCTTTGGCAAACGAACCCATGTCCACCTTCAACACAAGAACAGGAACTCGCTCCATTATACGTGAAACCAAAGGCAGCCTCAGCTTTCGGATCGCTGACCTTCCCAGAAAATAGTACTGGAAGCGGATACCGCCGAGCTTTCCAACAATGTGATGTGTCAAATCGTGGACGAAGAACCAGAAACTAAACCACGCGAAGAGAAGGAGTAAGACTTGCAAAAGTAAACCGTATTGAGTTAACGCTATCGCCAGTTGCCAGGCAACCGCCCCAAGGAGCAGGCCGACGATGCAGATTGTCGCGCCTTGAGCTGGAGAAAAGCGCCTGTATTTCCTGGCCAAGGCCTGCTAGGCTTCTCTGCTCTTCCTGCTCAGCTGGTCAAACAGGCCGGGGTCGAGATCCTTTATGGTGGGGATGAAGGCTCGCGACCGGGAAACCTCATCCAGATCAATCTTACACGGCTGGTACTCTTCCTCATCGTACTTACACTGGACCAAGGTGGACCCGCTGGGCGATATGACACGGCTTCCGCCCCAGAACTGCAACCCATCCTCCACCCCGACCCTGTTAACGTAGGCCAGGTAGACGGCGTTCTCCATGGCCCTGCTGAGGCAGAAGCCCTCAAAGAACCTCCGCCGCAAACTAGGGCTGGCTGAGATGGAAATGATCAGCTGTGCCCCTTGCAGCGCCTGTAGCCTCGTCAGCTCGGGGAAGTATAGGTCGTAGCAAATGCTCAATCCGATTGTCCCGAAGGGTGGGCTGAAGACTGGGGCTTCCTGTCCGGGACGGTAGTAGCGCTTCTCCTCGAAAACAGAGTGCGTTGGGAGGTGCATCTTACGATACTTCCCGACTATCCCCTTGGGTCCTATGAAGACGGCTGTGTTGTGCAGAACCCCTTTGACACCGCTCTCCTCCGGCATTCCAAATACAATGTGGACCCCGTGTTCCCTGGCAAATTTCTCCACCTTGCCTGTGCTGGGTCCCGGGATCTGCTCAGCAAGATTGTAGACCTCGTCCCGCATCATGTAGCCGGTAAGATGGAGCTCGGGAAAGACGAGAATGTCCACGTTCTTCCTTCTAGCCGCACTGGCCTGCGTGGCGATGACCTTGAGATTCCGCTGCTTATCCGCCACTTTCGGCTCAGACTGGGCCAACAGCAAGGTTACAGGCTTCGTCCAGCTCCCACCTGTTAGGGCCGCGGTCCAAGCCTCAACATAAAGAGATGCCTTACCAGAACCGGTCTAAGCCCACCTCGGCAAAATCGGCCAGAAACACCCCTTTTTCGGAATCCACCCTCACGATTTCCAGCCGCACAGCTTCCACGTGGAGAATCCGCTGATTCTCGCGGGTTCCCCAAAACGCTTCCAAGCCCGTTGCAAGCCCAGAACTAACAGCCTCGCCCAAAACACCCATCAGACAGAAACACCCTCCGGAAAAAGGGGGTAAGTCAACAGAGTTTTGCGATACTTAAGACCCCGGTTAGCAATCTCAAAACCGCGCACTTTCACGCTGTGAACCGCGGTTACAGCACGCCTTTATCGCCCAGAACCCGTTCCGCCCCCGTTCCACCATTAGGCCTCGGAGGAAGGCTGAAATCTGCTATTCACAAGGCTAGCCCGCGCTATAATAAGACACAACAGAGCCGTCTTCATAATCTGGCTCGTAGCCCTAGCCGTAAGCGTCCCCGCTATCCTCCAGGTCCAGAAAGTCATAGTCTACAGCGAAACAGCCTTCAACCCCAGAGACTCCGAATCCAGCCGCGCCCAAGACATCGTCATCCACGAATTTAGCATAAACCAAGGCCACAGTGTAGTTGTAGTCATAACCTCCACCGATGTCCGCGGAAACGATGTCAGAGACTTCACCCTCGCCCTCAACCGCACCCTCCACAACGACCGGACACTGGACAATATCAGCAACATCACAACCATCTACGACATCTACTACCAACTACTACTAGGCTACACCAGCGTAATCCATCTCCAACTATACCAGATGAAAAACGCCACAAGCCTCGCCACCTGGCTGGAATTCGGCATACCCGAAGCCTATGTCAATGCTTGGACCAGCTTCGTGAACAGCGGACCCTTCAACGCCACTCTCGCCCAAGTAGCACAGTACAACTATCAAGCCAACCAGTCCATAGGCCTCACCGTCCAAGCCCAGACCCCAGCGCCATACCGGTCCATTGCCTTGGCCTACCAGAACCAGTTCTACCTAGCCTGGAACCGGACCTTCTCAGCATCCTCCTATAACCAGTTCCAGCTACTCCTCGTGCCGGATAATAACGGCCCCCTTCTCCGAGCCCAGAATGTAACGAAAGGAAACCCGACACTTCCAACACAACCACCCTACTACAACATCACCCTGCCATTCTTCCAATCACTAGGCCTGGACCCACAAACACAGACAGTATTCCTCGGAGCAGCCAAGTTCTTCAACCTCTACCCCGTCGGCAGCTCCGCAAACAACTGGAACGACCCCAACGCCATCCGGGCCTTCGTCGTCAACACACTAGCCCAATCCTTCAACGCCAACAGCGTACAGACTACCGTAATCGGTCAGATCTATGACCTAGGCCCGATGGCGACATCGGCCAGTTTTACAGCATTCTCCGGCAACATCCTCCGATCCTACAACATCGGCAACCCAGCCAGCCAAGCTTACCCGATACATCCAAGCCATGCCGTATACTCACAGTTCATTTCCGCCAACAACGACACCCAGATCATAATTCTAGACTTCAAGACCAACGGCCTCGACCCGAAGAACAGCATCGAGCCGATCCGGACTGATGTCAAAAACGCCAACGTCTTCAGCAACCAGAACCTCGCAGTTTACGTCACGGGCGCTCCAGCCTTCAACTACGATATTGAAACTGAGTCGGTACGCGATGTTGAACGCATCGACCCGATAACGGTCCTCCTCATATTCATTATCATAGGATTATTCTTCGCCTCCATCGCTGCCCCCTTCGTCCCTGTAACCGCAATAGGCCTATCCGTCGGAGTCTCCTTCGGCCTCGTCTACATTATCGGGTCCTTCTTTACAAGCATACACTTCCTAGTCCTAACACTTCTACCCGTGGCCATGTTCGGCGCAGGCTCAGACTACTGCATCTTCCTAATGAGTAGGTACGCGGAAGAGCGTAGAATGGGACGGGGCAAGAAAGACGCAGTAGAACGCGCCGTTACCTGGGCCGGCGAGAGTATCACTACCAGCGGCGCAACAGTCGTTATCGCCTTCGGAAGTCTCGCCATCGCCAGCTTCGGAATGTTACGATCCATCGGCATCGCAGTCATGCTCGGAATATCAGTAGCCCTCCTAGTCTCTATCACTCTAGTCCCTGCGGCTCTGTCCCTCTTCGGCGACCGTATCTTCTGGCCCAGCAGCGTCGGCCTCTGGCGGAAGAAAAGAGAGAAGGGGACCAGCTACTACTCCCGAGCGGCCAAGTTCACAGCCCAACACTCTAAACTCATCCTCCTAGTCGCACTAGCAGTCTCGCTGCCCGCAACCAGCACAGTCCTCTCTTCCACAACCAGCCATGATTTCATCGCCCAGGTCCCAGACGCACTAGAGAGCAAGATCGGCTACAACAGTATGAGCCAAGGCTTCGGAGCAGGAGCCATAACACCGACATACACCATAGTCGAAACGCCCGTTTTCCTCGTCACCGACAACTGGGTCAACATCACAGCCCTCCAGGCCTTCTCCCACGCAGAAAACGCCACTCTAGCAATACCAGGCGTCTCCAAGGTTTACGGGCTTACACACCCCTCGGGCGAGCCCATACCCTACTTCGCCTTCAACCAGCTCAACCAGGCAGAACAACAAGCCATGATCCGCAGCATGAAGCCCTTCCTAGGCATGACCGGCAAGTCAGCGATGGTCTGGGCGGTCCTCTCTAACGAGCCATACTCAGACCCGGCCATAGAAACGCTAAGCCACATCAGAAACAACCTCAACACCCTCCGCACCGAGAGCCCACTACTGGCCTCGTCCACGCTACTGGTCGGAGGAGCTACAGCCTCCGTAGCCGACCTGGTCAATTCCAGCGGACGAGACTACTTCAACATGACGACCCTCGTCCTGATCGGTGTATTCATCGTCCTACTTGTAGCCTTAGGATCCGTCTTCACACCATTACGGCTCATCTTCACAATTCTCCTTAGCATCTCCTGGGCCATGGCCGCAGTCCTCTACATCTCTCAAAACATTCTCGGAGCCCAGCTCATCTGGATACTACCCATAATGCTGCTAGTCATAATGGTAGGCCTCGGCCTCGACTACGACATATTCCTTGTAACACGAATACGCGAGTACGTGGCCGGAGGCTCCAAAGACGAAGAGGCAATAGAGAGCGCCGTCGAGCACACCGGAGGAGTCATCACGGCCAGCGGTCTTGTAACAGCCGGAGCCTTCGGGACCATGATGCTCTCCCGTATACCCATGCTCCAACAGCTAGGCCTAGCAATATTCATCGTGGTCCTCCTAGATGCAACCCTCATCCGGATCTACCTCGTCCCGTCCATCATGATGCACATGAAACGCCTCAACTGGTGGGCCCCTGGACCACTTAGAAGAATACCTGCCCGCCCAGAGGAGAAACTAATCCCACCCATACCGTTGAAGACCAAGCTTACTGTGACTATAGAGACCGGAGCCATCATTCTACTGGGAACCGCAATCTATCTCGACTACGTCAACAATGTCTACCTGCAGAATTTCGTGAACAAGACAGTCTTCGATATCCTAGCAGGCATCAACGTCTGGACAGGGGTCATACTAGGCATAACATCCTTCCTCGCAACCTACTTCCTGTTGCAAGGCAAGTTCAGGCGAGGCCGCTTCACCGAAAAGATGCGAGCCAAACTCCACTTTTTACAGCCTGCCAAGATAGCAAGTCTAGCACCCGGCCTGCCGTCCAGGGAATCTGCTCTGGTGGTTTCGAAGCCCACTCCGTCCCCTCGGGCTTCAGCCGAGGCCACAGAAGCTGCTAGGCAACCGGCCGAGAAAAAGAAAGAAAGCTAAGATGTTATCCGATACAGGTCCACTTTAATGGTCTCCCACTTTTTTCTGTGAAACTCAAAGAGATGCGGAATCCTCATGGTCATACTCCGCACCGCGTCCACCTCCCATCCCTTCCTCCTGGCAAATCGCATGAGAAATTCCCGGGTGGAGCTCTTGTGAATCGAGTAAGCGACGGGAGCAAGTTCTAGTGCTCGTGACAGAAACCTAGTGTCATTGTGAGGTGTCCTCGTGCCATAAGGCGGGTTCATGACCACAGCGTCAAACGACCCCCGGACACCGTTCAGGTCGCTGATGACCCACTCCACGTCAACTCCTACCTTCCGGGCGTTCTCATCGGCCAGTGCTATTGCTCGTTTGTCAATGTCCACTCCAAGGACCATTTCCGCACCCACGAGGGCAGTCCCTATGGCGAGACGGCCCGTTCCCGTCCCTAGGTCGATGACATGGCCTCGGAGGTCGTTGTGTTCGAAGCCCGCCATGTGGAGCAGCTCCGAAGCTATCTCAGGCGAAACGGGATATTGCTCCAGCTTCAGCCGAGGATTTTCTAGAATCCTGAGCGTAACAAGC
>CAYIBO010000004.1:7613-26064 GCA_964361545.1 uncultured Candidatus Bathyarchaeia archaeon | reverse complement strand
GTTCCTAGTGTTCGCTGAGCTTCTCGACCCTGTCAGCTTCACTGAGAACTTCCTCAAGGGAAGGAGGGTCCAGGCCGGGCTTTCTCAGGTAAGCGGCCGCAGCAGCATTAGCAAAGATCAACCTCTCTCTGTGGTCGAGTCCCATTCCTTGGGCGAAAATGTCGGCTGCGTTCCACACATCACCAGCCCCCGTGACTTTCGCGGGTTCGAATTTGAGACATGGCACCCGGACCCTTTGTCCGTCTATGAAAGTGGCCGAGAACTCTGGGGTGTGAAGGTCCACGCGAACTGCTAGCATGCTGAAAACGCTCGCTGCCTCGAACAGCGGAGCCTCGCCAAGCTCGCCAGTATCATCTCTGACAACCGATGCGAGTTGCAGCAATTCGTTTTCGTTGACGCTGAGAACGTCAACGAGCCCGCTGGTCAGGACCCGCGCGCTTAGTCCCTGGATGTCGCCAGCTCTCGGGGTGGGATCGGCAGGGTCGAAGAATGTTACGACTCCACCTTCCCGCGCTACCTGAAACACCGTTTCGGCTAGGTCGGTTCCTCTCTGGTTTTGTCCCCAGTTCAGAACGCAGACAAAGTTGGCCTCGCGGATTAGATCCTTGTCTTCATCTGTCAGCTTCTCAGGTCCAAAGCCGGAGTGGGATCCCGGGTTGCTGGCCATTATGTTGACGCGTCGTCCCGAGTGGGCGACCTCGAGCGACATCGTGCTGGAAAGGGTCCCCGTGGTCTTGACATGGGAGAGGTCAACGTGTGACAATGACTGCTCCATTATTGAGCGGCCGAGCTGGTCAGTCTCGATTATCGGGACGACATCTGCTCCAAGCTTTGCCAGCTGGGCCACTAGGTTGCAAGCGTTGCCACCGCGGCCCACAGTGTGCTTCCAGCCCAGTATGTTGCCTCCTCCGCGGCGGGCAACGCTGTCCAGTTCGTTTGTCAAGGCCTCGAACTTTCCCGGATACGAGACAAGATAGTCGAGATAGAAATCCGGCATTGCCACAACTTTGAAGCTGGGCTTTGCCCGGGCAAGCTTGTCTCTCAGCATAGACACTCAGTCCTGTTGATTGGAGCGTTGATCTGGTTTCACTTCCAATTCTCTTCTCCTATTAGTTGATAAGTGCAGCCGCTACTCCAATCAAAGCAGGCCGCCAGGATTGCTTGGCAACAAGGAGCACGCGATCACTGAGTCGAAGCTGCGGTTGATGTGGTCGCGGATGTTGAAAGTTGCAAGGTTCGACTCGAAAACCTTCTTGGAGCTAAAAGAAGACGGGAAGGCCACAGGACAGGGCGTCGCCATCGTCGCTCTCGCCGGCATCAGCCTCGGTCTCGGGACAGCCCTGATAAACGCTACAGAATCCGGCGTTTTTTCGGCCACCGGGCTCCTGCTTGGGGGGTTGCTTGGGGTGATAACAGCCATTTCCGCCGCTCTCGTCTGGTCTATGACCACATTCCTCATTGGAACGAAGTTGTTCCGAGGCTCCACCAGCTATTGGGGGCTTGTGCGTCCCTTGTTCTATTCGTACACTCCCGCGTTATTGTTCATCCTGATAGCGATTCCAGTTTTCCCAATTAGGCAGGCAGCTGGTGCCATAGTTGGGGGATGGACTGTGATAGCTGGGGTGTTTGCTGTGAAGAACGCAATGGGTTTTAGCAACGAACGGAGCATGCTCACCTTTGTGGTAGGGGTCTTGATTCTCTCGCTTTTGGCCGGTTTCTTTCTATCCTTCTAACGCAAACACTAATCTGGCCAGGCTGAACCGTCAAAGCGAACGCTCTGATGAGGGTGGGAAAGAGAGTGCTGGACCCGTTCTGGATCTCCGTTGGCCTGGTTGTCTTGTTCGGGACAATCGGAGGTGTCCTCTACAAGATCGGAACGAATCAGATCCAGGGCATAACCCTGGACCGATTGGTCCAGGTCGAGCTTTCCAGGGAGACGCTTCCCTACATGTTTCTGCTGTTCCTCAGCGTGGGCCTGTTCTTCTTCTCAGGCTACAGCCTTAGGGACAAGATCTTCGCAGCCAACTACCTGTTCGCACCAGTCATCTTCCTGGCCCTGATAATGCTCTCCCTGTCCCGGTTCGTGATAGGCGTGCCGCTTTCCCAGCGGGGACTGGGACAGCTCACTGCTCTGCTCACCGCTCTAGGTGTGGTCGCTACTGCTGTCGCTAGCTGGATCGTTTTCAGAGAGAATTTCAGTCTGAGGGCTATTCTCGGCGTAGCCCTTGGGGTGGTGGCTGTTATCCTGATTGGGGAGGCGTAGACCCCCCGAGGGTCGTCTTGTACTTGTTGAATGCCTCCATAGCCGGGTCCTTGTGGACGTCATGATCTTTGTAAATATGGTCTTGTAGTTCGTCGTAGGTGTTGAAGCTGCGCTCTATTCCTTTGACGGCGCACATGAAACATTTGATGATGTCCTTGACCATAAGGCCCACCCCAGAGTGAGGGGCAGCAGTGCTTTACTGGTGAAATAAAAAGGGGCGCTTGGTTTCTAGCCTAGCCTGTTACAGCAACGTAGCCATGTTCAACGGAAACGGTGTTGTCCGGCGAATGTCCGTCTCTCGGAGCACACACTGTGTGACCCTGTTTAGGCCTACTCCGCAACCCGCGTGTGGAACGCTCTCTCGCCGTAGCTGTTGGATGTACCAGTCGAAGTCCTGTATGCCTCCACCACGAGCCTCAAGTAGGCGCAACATCGACGACTTCCGCAGCTTCTCCATCAACCTGTCGGGTCTGTGTTCCCGTTCCGCGGACCCCACTGCTTCTCCGCTGTAGGGCAGTATCAGGTCAGCGCTGTTAACGACCCGTGGGTCTTCCTCGTTATTCTTCATGTTGAAGAATTTGATGGGCTCTGGATAGTGGGTGATGAACAGTGGCTGGTTCCCGTACAGTTCCACCAAGTATCTTTCATGTTCTGCTTTGAGGTCTGCGCCCCACTCCAATCCGTAACGGGCCCGCAGATCCTCTATCGCCTGGGTATACGTAACCTTCCTGAACGGTGGCCGCAGGTCCCGCAGCGCTTGCGTGTCAATGTTCAACGCTTCCAGGTCGTCTTTCGCGTCTTTGCCTGCTTGATTGACCATGCTACAGATCGAGCCTTCAATATGGCCCAACAGCTGGTGGAAGTCGCATTCCAGTTCCATCTCGACCAATGGAAATTCGCACAGGTGGCGCTCGTCCACGTAGGGCTCCGCTCGAAAGCTCGGCCCGATGCACCAGACCCGTTTAAGACGCGGTATCCACGCTTCCAAGTATAGCTGGCCCGTCTGGACCAGGTATGATCGCTGGCTGAAGAAGTCGAGCTGGAACATTGTGGCGATATTCTCGCAGGCACCTGTTGCTCGGGTAATGTGCGGTGTGGTTACTTCGTGGAACCCGTTTTCCTCGAAGTAGTGGCGTGCTCCTTTGAGAAGGGCTGATTCCGTTAGAACGGCTACTTGCAGGCGATCGCTGGTCTTGAAGCTAGGCTTCCAGATTTGCGATGGGACTTCCGTATTGACCCAACCCCCAGCTAAGCCAAGGATTTGATATAAAACTTCTTGTTGTGATTAACACGCTTCTTTAAACATGAAACACTTTCACAGATTCTTCCGCGCCATTCACTGAAACAGCCAACCTTCATCCTGTTTTCCAGCAGGTTCGGAACCTACCACTTTTCTTGGATTCCAGTGGAAACCACCTTACAGCCACCCTCGGAACCTCCTACCTAGCCATCTGTTCCCAGCTCGAATCATTCCGCGAATTCAGGGACTGACTTGGAACCGGACTACTCGAACCGCACTGGAAACCGCCCTTCATAGTGGGGAAACCCCAAAGTCGGGCTCCTCGGACCGCGTCTTTCGTCTCCGATTGGTTCGGTTGAACAGTACAACCGAAGGTTTTAAACCGGAACTCCAGACCTTGACAGGTCAGCCATCGTAGAGGAGGCGAGTATTCTTGTGTGGTACGTGTGCTCAGCACAATCCCAAGAAGAAGAAAAAGTAGTCGAACAGCCGGGCTGAGTTCAGCTACCTCCACGGTTTTTCTCGAACGTCTCTTTGTTCTTGCAGAACAAGTATGGGCTGACTTCCTTGACCCTTACCCCTGCGTTTAGTTCTCCTGAGCTTGGAGAGAAGTTAACAGCATCTTCCGCCGATGGGCCCGGTCCTGGTAAGCTTGACCGGGAAAGCATGGGGTTTCATCAAGGACCCGATTCATGGCTACATACAGATCAACGGAACCGAACGGGCCGTCATAGACACCTATCCAATTCAGAGATTACGTCGCATACGCCAACTCGCAGGTTCTGAATTCGTCTACCCTGCCGCGAACCATACACGTTTCGAGCATGTTCTAGGGGCCATGCACCTAGCAGGCGTTCTGGGAAGAGCTCTGCCAGCAGACCTATCGGACCATCACGTAGAACAGCTACGCCTAGCAGCCCTGCTGCACGATATTGGTCATGGACCATTTTCTCACGTCTTCGAGCCCTTGATGATTCGCCATCTCGGCAAGACCCATGAGGACCTGGTACCGTGGCTCGTCAACGAGACTGAGATTGCCGAGAAGCTTGAGAAAGCCGGCTTTAGCCCCAAGACCCTCGGTAGGCTGGCGGTTGGCCGTTTGGCCGATAAGAAGCGCCCGTTTCTCGACCAGGTAATCAGCAGCAGTGTTGACGTTGATAAGATGGACTTTCTTGTCCGGGACTCGTTCCATACCGGGGCTGGATATGGTTCCATTGACGTTCACCGGCTTCTCTACACTATGGACATTCTAGACGGGAACCTCTCAGTGGACGGGACAGCGGTCGCTACGTTGGAGAGCTTTCTCCTGGCCCGGCTAGAATCCTTCCGGACAATATACTTTCACCGCGCCTCACGAGCGGTTCAGATTATGATCGTTAAGGCCTTAGAAGCTGCCAAGGACGAGTTGGCTCTGCTGGATTTTGACGAGCCAGCTGACTATCTGAGGCTGGACGATTACAAGGTCTGGGCCGACCTGAGAGAGTGTAAACAGTCCCGGAAGATAATGCAAGATCTTGAGAATAGGAGACTCCTCAAGTGCTCCTATGAGAAGACCCTCTACGCACGGGAGGAGCTGGTTTCTAACGTGATTACGAAGGATAGTGTGCGTGAGGAGATACAGAAGGAGCTGGCGAGGAAGGCGCGGGTCCCGGAGGACGATGTGGTTATTGATGTTCCGACTCTACCATCAGTTCCTTACCATCACGCTGTGGAGATACAACCAATGGATATACCGGTCTTCAAGCGGGGTCCCGGTGGAAGGAAGCAGCAGGTCCAGCTGTCAGAGATCTCGAGAATCGTTGGTGTCCTGCAGACTTTCATGAACCTTGTCAGAGTCTACACAAGAGAACAGTACCGTTCTAGGGTTGAGGTTGCTTCGAAACAGATCTTGGGTGAAACACCTGTTTCAGGACGAATCTCCTACTAGCACGGAATAGTCCCTGTTTCCTGTCACTGCTTGATAATTCTCGAAGTTACACCAGCACTTTATTTCAACCCGTGAAAAGAGTCCGATATCTCGGGAAACCGTCGGTGGCCAAACCTGCCCAAGTTCATGCAAACACTGGACGATATCATCTACAGGGAACTGGAGAAGGTTGCGAAGAAAAGGGGAATTACCATCCAGGAACTTATCAGGGCCGTTATTGTCCCGGAATGGATCAACGGGCATAATGGCAATGAGAACAAGGAGCCCGGGTCCAATAAGCTGAACAGTTGGCGCTAGAAGCCACAAGTTCTAAGACAGAAGCTCGAACCGACGGCCCACACGAGAGACAACTCTCCAAACTGAGTTCTTTCTATTAAAGCGTCGCGGATTTTTGTGGCGGGCCCATGCTGTTACGCGTAGAATAACGTAGACCTCGGACAATTGCTTCTTGGTGAGAATTAAATGGATATGAAAAGACCGATTGTTTCGCCCAGGGTAGCAACCATCCTTTCCATTATACGTCAAACGGTGACGATACGATGAGCGTGGAGAGATTCGACGACACAATGGCGGCCCTCACCTTCACCGCCACCCTATTGACCATTGCACTGGGTTTCCTGTTCAACATCTAAGACCCACCCTGCCCAGCACTGGTCGTCGAATCGCTAATTCTCACCTTGTCCAGTAGGCTTGAGTAGAGTCTTAGAGCCTCTCCTTCTACTAGTCTCGTGTTCAGGGAAACTATTCCCATTCTGTTGAAAATGGCGGCCAACCTTTCGGCAAGGGCTCGGGCCGCTATCATGTATTTTCCACCCAGCAGCACGGAACTTGTGCCTACAGCACCTTCCCTCAGGCCTGGGGTCGAAATGGCCAAAGTGCCAATCCTCATTGTTCCTTCGTAGAACAGTGCCAAGACCGCGTTGTCCATCTGAAGGAGGCTGACCTTGTGAACTACTGAATCTCTTTCGATACTGGCTTCCTGCATTTTCTGTTCAGCCCAGCCTAGAATCAGGTCTACTTCATTATATGAAGGACAAGCATCTCCTAGTGGGTCCATGAGGCTAGTAGTCCTCTCGGACATTCACGCCAACATGACCGCTCTCGAGAGGGTCCTAGCTGATCTGCCCAGTCATGATGAGCTCTACTGCCTAGGTGATGTGGTGGGGTATGGTCCCAACCCTAACGAGGTTGTAGAAGCTCTGAAAGACCGTAGGCCAACGATTGTTCTTGCAGGAAATCACGACCACGCCGTTGTAACAGGTGACTGGTCGGGTTTTGTTGACCACGCTGTCAAGGCGATCCAGTGGACCCGGATGCGGTTGTCAAATAACAATCTGATCTATCTTGAGATGCTTAAGCCCTCTGCCAAACGGAGGGTCCAGGATCTTGACATTTGCCTGTTTCATGGGAGCCCAAGGGACCCTATGAACGAGTACATCTTCCCCGGCACACCGGCAGCACTGCTGAGGCAGTTGTTGAAGCTGTCAGGCGGCACCCTATTGCTGCAAGGCCATACGCATGTCCCAATGAGCTTTCGCGACGGCGAGGCTTTGCTGTTGAATCCTGGTAGTGTTGGACAGCCTAGGGATGGAGACCCAAGAGCCTCCTACATGATATTGGAGATTGAAGACGAGAAAGTTACTCATAAGATCAGAAGGGTTCAGTATGATATTAGCAAGACTACAAAGGCCATCTTGGACAATGGACTGCCGAGCTTTCTGGCTGAACGGCTCCATCTTGGAGTATGAGGAAAGGTCATCTAGGTAATGTAGCGTTCTTTGCCTTCTTCGGGTAGTTTCTCCTCGCCTTCCTTGGGCTCTTCAATCTCTGCCCCCCTTCTGAACCGTTCCATCTTCTTACGCAAATCTTCAATCTCCGTATCCAAGTCCTTCAGATCAATAGGCATGCCCACAAGAACTGTGAGCATCTGAATGACGGCGCGTGCCGCTTCAAGATCGGGATAGATTCCTGTCGTTGCTCCCAGCAACCCTGCGCATTGAAGACCTCTTTGCCTGCCAATGCCCAGAATGACGCCTGCCGCGCCTGTTACTGCCCCTCCTTTGGCCAATTTGGCTCCTAGTTTCTTCAGACGCTCGCCCAAGTCAGAGTCGCCTACTACAGCGTAGACCGCTCCTACGTCATTGGAGGAGCGGGTGCCGTAGCCTCCCACGGTGAAGATTTCTTTGCATCCGAACTGTTGCGCAAAGTCGAGGACGATGCTGGCCACCTCGTACTGTCCGGTTACGCTGGGCTGTGCGTCCCCCGTGAGGAAAATGGCGTGTGGCTCGCGATCGTTGAAGGCGTAGAACTCGTAGCGTGGTAGGGAGTAGGTTCCGTCTTCTGATATGTTGATGCCCAAGTTTCCATCGGGAAAGAGTAAGTAGCTAGAGTAGAGCTCGGCGAACTTCTTGGGCTTCAGTTTCTCGACGAAATAGTCTACTGCTACTTTTCCAACGTACCCTAGTCCAGGTAGCCCCTGAATCAGGACAGCTTCCTTTAGGTGGACTTTGGTGATTTCGTGGATTTTGGTATCGTCGAGCATCATAGAAGCCAGTTGGTGGATGATCTTGAATGGTTTCTCCGGCTGAGTTCTTTAAATAGTTTGATTGAAGGGCCGCCCCGCTTCTGACTGGGGACGAGTATTGTTTCAGCCCTCGTCGGTTCTTCCCTTCCTGTTGTTGAAAGGGGTTCGTCGGCACAATTCAGGGGCAGGTTTACCAGAGAAAGAGAGAGAAGAAAGGAGAAGAGGATACTTTCAGTACAGTGTCTGCATTCCAGTAATATCTCCGAGACCGGGGCCCCGACTTGTATGTTTCAGAAGAGGACCTGATGATGGGACGGAAGTTTGTGAACAATTGCGCGGAGAGTTTTAATAGCCTGTCTCGTGTAGGCCGTCGCCTCTCAAACAATGGGAACTATCATGAGCTGCGCTCCTTTCGTGTCCTCACCGCATGATGTTGTAAGAAAGATGCTGGAAGTTTCTAGGGCTAGTCGTGATGATGTTCTCTGCGACCTTGGTTGCGGAGACGGACGCATCCTGGCGACTGCTGTCAAGGATTTTGGTGTCAAGTCCGCTGTTGGTTATGAGATACGGGAAGACCTGTTCAGAGCAGCGACGTCGGAGATTGAAAAGTCAAACCTCAAAGAGAGAGTCCACATCTACAACCGGGACCTCTTCCAGGCCGACCTGAAAGAAGCAACTCTGATCACCCTTTACCTGACGACTTATGCTAACGAGCGATTGAAGCCTAAGCTACGGGCTGAAGCGCGACCCGGTACGAGGATTGTCAGTCACGACTTCATGATAAACGGTTGGAAGCCGACTAGAAAAGAGAACTATAACGAGCACACGATTTACGTGTACACTATTCCTGATTCTTACTCTGTCTAAGGCCCGAAACCAGCCTCTTCGAAGCTGGAAGACAGTACAACCGCTCCAAGCTCAACAACCTTGGGAGATTCTTTCGAAGTGGTTGTCAGAGTGAGAAGTCCGTTTGCGAGGCGGTCGACCCGTCCGAGTGAAATGAGACGCTCTTCTTCATCGAGCAATCCCGCGAGGACCCCCCTCAGATCCTCGTTCCTGTCAAGCCTCAGCTGTTGTTCCCTGGAGTCAAACCTTCGAAGTCTTACCTCCCTGAGCCTCAGCTCGATTCGCGTTGCATTCTGAAGGAATCTTTTGTAGCCGTACTCGCGAGCCCTCTTCCTATCATCCCTACTTCTCGTTCTGGCGTAGGGCGACTTGCTCAGTTTGAGCGATGCAGACCCTTGAAGCTTCATCAATGGGTCCAGTTCCCCGTCGGAGCTGATACCAAGAACTAGGTCCGGCTGAAGGTCGTCTAGCAGCTGAGCCTTGTAACGTAGTGCATCGTCACCTTGTACCCATCCATCCGTGTTCACAAGCAAGACGTCCGACTTGGCTATGGTGCTTTTCTTGAGCCGGACGAGCCCGCGAGAGAGTTTTTCTGACACTGACGAGGGGCTGGTGTCTCCCATGAAGAGCGAGATTTCAGGAGATAGGTCTTGGAGGGTGAAGATGTGGCCGCCCAGCTTTGAAGTGCTTATGGTCGTAGGTGGGCCGATGTCGGCCTGTCCGACATCCCCGTCAATCACTCCCACCTTCAATCCATGACTATGACTTTCGTTGGCGAGAAATGTGCATAGAGTTGATTTTCCCGAGTCCACGTCTCCTAGGATGACAACCGTGCCCGGGGATTGTAGGGCGATCTGGGAAGCTTCTCTCCAGCCGGTTGGAATGGTGGATTCCTGGATGATCTTGTACTTGGCTTCCTGTCCGAGTCTGACCTCTAGCCCGGCACCGGTTGAGGTTTCGATGGGAATCTGGCGGTCTTCGCGGACAATTGCCCAGCCTTTGGAGAGCGGAGCCCCAAGAACGGACCCCTCTCCGTCCTCTAGCCTCACTGATGCCGGGCCTTCGAGAAGGAGTGTTCGTCCCGTTTGGAGTCTGACGCTGGGCAATGCTTTTTCCCATCGAGCTATGCGTCTCACTGTCTTAGGCTCTGCTCATATCTCTAGGGTTTGACCATGGACAGGCTGAGCACTGGGTGCAGCAGCGTAGACAAGCTGTTGAAGGGAGGCTTTCCGACGCGCCAGATCAACTTCGTCTATGGAGAGGCTTCGACTGGTAAGACCGTTCTCTCTATGCAGTGCGCTGTTGAGGCGGCAGGCCGGAATTTCAAAGTCTTCTATGTGGACTCTCATGGGTCCTTCTCTCCCCACCGGCTCGAGAATCTTCCCGTGAGCAGGGAAGTTGCACAGCGGATAGTTGTTTTCCGTCCCGAGGATTTTCAGGACCAGATCAGGATAACCGAGACCCTGGAGAACTTGCTGACCAAGAACCCGGCACTCTTGGTGATTGATTCCGTCACTGGACTCTATAGGGCAGGCCTCGGAAAGCCCAAGGAGGTTTTCGCCTACAATCGGGAATTAAACAGGGAACTTGCCTACTTGGCAGATATTGCCCGGAGGTATAAGCTTGGAACCTTGCTCACTGGCGAGGTTCACAGCCAACCTGGCTTTGGAGAGTGGGCGGTTGAGCCTGTGGCCACTCGAACCCTGAGGCATTGGTCGCAGCTGATGGTAAGGTTGAGGCCTACAGCCCGCCGAGAGGTCAGGGAATGCGTCCTTGAGAAGATGGATGGCAGAGAGGTTTCTGGTCCGCGAACTTTCTTCCGGATAAGCGAGACTGGAATCGAGAATGCTTAGTGCCCAACTCTTAACTATCCTGTTCGAATTTCGCACAGCGAGCACACTGTCCAACAATGTCCACAATCTCTGAGGCACTTCTGTTCATTGGCCCCTCATACGTGGCGAACGCCGCGCCCCTTCTCTTCGGCGGCGGCACCCCTCTGGATGGAGGCCGGAATTTTATCGACGGCAAGAGAATCTTCGGGTACCACAAGACAGTGCGGGGATTCTTCGCAGGAGTCATAGCGGGAACAATCATGGGAGTGGCGGAATCCCTGGTGGACAGCAACCTCCTTCTGGGCGGGTTCATGATAGCCCTAGGAGCCGTCCTCGGCGACCTTCTCGGAGCCTTTGTCAAACGGAGGCTCAATATGAAGCCAGGAAGCCCATTTCCAGTGCTAGACCAGCTTGACTTTGTCCTATGTGGTTTGATTCTTGGTTCACTCATCTTTCCAATGAGTTGGGCAGCAATTCTGTTGGTCGTCCTGGTTACTCCGCCCATTCATCTGGGGACGAACTTCGGAGCGTACCTTCTAGGAATCAAGAAGACCTATTGGTGAAGGAGCCACTGAGGCTGAGCTTTCTTCGCAGTATTTCTGACGAGCTTTAATATCGAGAAGCCGATTTGCTGCCATGGCCCTTCAACCCTATTCAGTTTCGAAAGGCCTACAGACTGGTGCAGTAGCCGGCGTCGTCGGTTCACTAGTTCAAGGGATACTCGGATATCTTCTAGCACAGAGCGTTGGACAGGAGATCTTCTTTGTCAAGATAGCGACAAACTTGGGAATGGGCAATTCATCAGTAGTCGGGGGCTGGGCCCTCCATATCCTAACCGGCCTAATTGTGGGAGCAATCTTCGTCAGCGCCACCCTCAAGATTGACTTGTTCCATCTTGGAACAACTGGCAAGGCGGTTTGGATAGGGGCCCTCGCAGGCATAGCGGTCTGGGTGGTTCTTCTCCTCCCTGCAACGGCAATTTTCTTGCCCGGCGATCTGGGTGCAAGCGACTTCTTGGTTGGAAGCCTCATCTTCCACGTAATATTCGGAGTTGTCACTGCAATCGCAGCCTACATGCTCTTACGAAGAGTCATTCAGAAAGATGTCCCAGCCAAGGCAGCCTGAGCATACCAAGACTGCATCGAACTATAGTGCTCTGAACCCTGTCTCTAGGTCCTTCAGTAAGTCCTCAACGTCCTCTATTCCCACGGATAATCGAATGAGGCTGTCGGTGATTCCACGCTCCAGCCTGGTAGCCCGTGGCACAGATGCGTGTGTCATGCTTGCGGGATGCTCGATTAGCGACTCCACTCCGCCCAGGCTCTCAGCGACTGTGAAGATGTGAAGTTTCTTCAGTAGTTTCTTGCAGGGTCCCATTCCACTTTTGAGTTCGAAAGAGATCATTCCTCCATAGCCACGCATCTGTTTCTCAACCACCTTTCGCTGCGGATGGTCCGTTAACCCTGGGTAGTAGACCCGTTCCACCTTAGGCTGTTTGCTCAGGAATTCGGCTATCCTTCGGGCGTTCTGGTCGTGTCTCTCCATTCTGAGAGCCAGTGTCTTTACTCCACGAAGGACCAGCCAGGCATCGAGGGGACCCGGCACTGCTCCGACGGCATTTTGGAGGAATTTCAACCTCTGGTAGATTTCCGGGTTTGAAGTGATGGCTGCTCCTCCAATGAGGTCGCTGTGACCACCAAGATACTTGGTCGTACTGTGGACGACTATGTCTGTGCCGTGTTGTAGCGGGTTCTGGAAGTAGGGGCTCATGAAAGTGTTGTCAACCACGAGCATAGCCTTCGCTTTCCTAGCAATCTTAGCCATTGCTCGTATGTCGATGATCTTCATCAGCGGGTTTGTCGGTGTCTCCACCCATACCATCCGAGTATTCTTCCGAACCGCCTTCTCCACCTTCTCTGGGTCCCTTGCATCAACATAGGAGAACTGAAGCCCGTAATTCCGAAGGACCTGTTCGAATAATCGGTAGGTTCCCCCGTAGAGATCATCTCCCGCTATCACATGGTCCCCCTTTCTGAGAAGCATGAGGACCGTGGTCGTCGCGGCCATTCCGGAACTGAAGGCCAGTCCGAACCTTCCCCCTTCCAGGGCGGCCAGGTTTCGTTCTAGAGCGTCACGTGTGGGGTTCCCTGTCCGCGAGTAGACGTATTTGCCTTCCCGGCCGGGCTCTGGCTGGTAGTAAGTGGCTGTCTGATAGACCGGTACGGTAACCGAACCTGTGGCCGGGTCCGGGTCCTGTCCAATGTGTATCGCTTTCGTAGAGAATTTCATAGGCGGCTGCTGCGAAGGGATACCGCGCAATTTAACATAATCCTACCATGAGCCTGTTGAGAGGAGGCGTTGAGGAGTGGACTATTCCGAAATAGTCGAAGGAAAGCTGTGGATCGGCTCGGCCCCCAGTTATGATGACCTCGCCAAGCTGAAGGAAAAGCTTGGACCCAACCCGGCGGTAATTGACCTCAACCGAAATCCCCGCGAGGAGGAATCCTGCAGAGAAATTGGCGTTACCTATGATGACAGGACGCCGCAGATTGAAGACTCCAGCTCACCCATCCCAATCAGCAAGCTAAGGCTAGTCGCCAGGCTCGTGGATGAGCACATCCAAAATGGTCGGCAGGTCTACCTCCACTGTTCAGCGGGCCGTGGTAGAAGCCCGACTTGTGCAGCCGCCTACCTGATCCATTCCGGAATGTCACTCTCAGAAGCCAAGAACATGATAAGCAGCAAGCGCCATGTGTGGGACGGAAAGGACGCCAATTACGCCCAGTCATTGAGAGAGTTCGCGAAGATAGAGGAGATTCTCTCCGAGCCTGACACGTTCTAGCAACCTCGAATCTTCATGTTCTACTCACGGACCAAGCATTGAGAAGCCATGAGTACTATCTCCGACTTCCTGATGGTCACCACCCTTCCTGGGTACAAGGTGAAGAAGGTACTCGGACTCGCCTCTGGCCTCACTGCGAGGACCCGGGGTTTTGGTGGGAAGTTCGTCGGAGGGTTTCAGTCCTTGGCAGGCGGAGAGGTGACCGCTTTCACGGTAGAGATGGACAAGGCTTGGGTCGAAGCGCTTCAGCGTTTCAAGGAGAATGGTGCCCGTCTTGGGGCGAACGCTGTTGTTGACGTGGACGCGGAGACAACAGAAGTCTTTCAGGGAACAGTGCTTGTCTCGGCAACCGGTACTGCAGTGATTCTGGAACAAGAATATGGCCTTTAATCGCCTCTCACTCTCCGAGGTTATGAGAGTTATCGGCCTCGACCATGCTGGTAGCGTGAAGCGCACCACAGGCTTCTGCCTTCTCGATAATCTTCGCGCCAGCACAAGTGCCCTCCATGCCGACCAAGAAATAATCTCCAAAACAGTCTCGGCAAGACCTGACGTGGTGAGCATAGATGCCCCTCTTTCCCTGCCGAGAGGTCGGAGGAGCCTGTCTCATCGAGGCCCCCCTCATTTTCGAGCATGCGATCTGGAGTTGCGTAGAATGAAGATCAAGTTCTTCCCCATCACACTGGGACCCATGCGGATGCTTACTAGGCGCGGAATGAAGCTGAGGAAGATTCTTGAGGCTAAGGGGCTGGGTGTGATAGAGAGCTATCCCGGTAGCATACAAGACATTCTAGGCATGCCCCGGAAGCAGGCTGGACTGGAGAAGCTACGAAGAGCACTCGTCGACTACGGTGTGAAAGGAGGCGTTCAAAAGAGCAAGATCACACATGACGAGCTGGACGCTATAACTTCCGCGTTGGTTGGTAAGATGTTTCTCGAAGAAAACTACCTAGCCATCGGCGACCCGGAAGAAGGTCTGATGATTCTTCCGAGGCATGAAACGCGAAATTACGGAGGGTTAACACCAAGCCCTCTCAGTTTCTCGTGAAGATGCTTCCCCATCGATCTTGTTGCAAGCTCTCCGCTCTTCATGATGTTGTAGACGAAGAGCCAGTAGTCTCTCTGCGTGACCTTTCCTCCTCCAGCTTTCAAAGTGTACAACTCTAGCTGGTCCAGTAGGTTCATCACGTCTCGGTCTCTCAAACCGACCACTCCTAGTGTAGGAAGCTCTGTTCTTTCATCCACTCGTCTGAGAAGAACTTGCTCAGATAGTTCCTACCAGTATCCGGTAGGAGTGTGACGACGATCTTGTCACGGTCCAGTGCATGGCCAGCTTTCAATGCCCCAATCACAGCGGCTCCTCCGGAGCCGCCTACCAAGATTCCTTCTTCTCGAGCTAGTCTCCGAGCCATGTGAAAAGCTTCCTTGTCCGAGACTCGGACAATCTCGTCAACTATTGACATGTCGAAGGTCTCTGGCATGAAGTCCTCGCCGATCCCTTCAACCCTGTAGGCCCGAGGCTCTTCTGAAAGACCCCTGAATCGCGGATAGAAGATCGACCCTTCAGGGTCCACGCCGACTACTTTCATGCTCTTCTTACGCTCCTTTAGGTACCGGCCTGTTCCAGTGATAGTCCCTCCTGTTCCTACCCCGCATACAAAGACATCGACCTTGCCATCAGTCTGTCGCCATATCTCGGGACCCGTGGTCTCGTAATGTATCAACGGGTTGGCCTGGTTCCTGTACTGGTTTGGCATGAAGGAATTCGGGGTTTCTTTCAACAATCTTTCCGAGACTCGAATGTAATTCTCCGGGGAGTCGGGGGGCACGGCGGCTGGAGTCACAACGATCTTCGCCCCGAAGGCTCTGAGGAGACTTCTCTTTTCCTCGCTCATCTTGTCAGGCATTACGAAAATCATCTTGTAGCCTTTCACAGCAGCAACCATTGCCAGGCCCATTCCAGTGTTTCCAGATGTCGGCTCGAGTATGGTCGCACCGGGCTTGATGAGCCCTTTCTTTTCAGCGTCTTCGATCATGGCTATTCCTATTCGGTCCTTGACGCTACCTCCAGGGTTGAGGTTCTCTAGTTTGGCGAGGAGTGTTGCTTTCAGGCCTTGTGATACTTTGTTGAGGCGTACGATGGGTGTGTTTCCGATAAGGTCCAGTATGGTGTTGTGGACTTCCATTGCGGAAACTGCTCTTACTGGCGGCTGGGATGGGCTTGTTTATCAGAATTCGGACTCTAGCCTGGGTCCTAGAAGCGTGCTCCTAGCTTGTCGTATAGGACGAAGTATGCTACTGCGATGAAGACGAAGGTCAGGACGACTCCCATGGTCAGTAGCGAGTATGCTCTGCCGGGTCGATAGGCGTAACGAGTGCTCATGAACATAGCGTAGAGCCCTGCCAGTCCCAGGGCGTAGAGTAGCATTGCGAGCACTCCCTCTTGGGGTGTTTGGTTGTTGATGTCGCCTGGGTAGACGAATGTTAGCCCGCTTTGTCTGTTGACAAGTCCTTGTGCTCCAGGTCCCGCCCCGACAAGTACGAAGAGCCCGCCGGCCAGTACGAAGATTGTGAATCCTAGGATTAGGAAGGATGCGATTGGTAGCAGAGGTCGGCTGGATCCCGGTGCTAGTTTGATGAAGCTCATTCTGAAGGCTAGGTTGTTCAGTGACCTTTTGAGCTTCCAGATGCCTGTTCGGAAACCTGTCATTTCGGGATCACTACCATCCCTTGTGGTGTCTTCTGTGCTGGTGGAGGGTTAGTCGCCGATTATAAGCCCTGCTTTCCCCAGCCTTGGGGACGTTTTAATACCCGTTTGGGAAAGGGAGGCTCCTCAAGTCTCGTGGGTGTTCCTTGTCTCCTCAGCGAATAATGTGCTCAAAGTGCGGCGAACCTCTCTACACGGGGCTTGAGCTCGAGACTCCCAGCGAGATTGTTCAGCGTAACGGTGGCTACTGTCCCAAGTGCGGCAAGAAGCTAGCCTTTGAGACGGAGAGCTTGAAGATCATTCCAGCAACGCCAGAAACCCGCCCATAGAACCCATCTCCCTTTTCTACCTAGGACACTTGTGAAAGGCCCTCTGAGCCGTTATGGGTAAGAAGACCCAGGTCTACGAGTATCATCGGAAACACGGTAGCATTGTGGACTATGCTGGCTTTGACCTGCCAGTCTGGTTTGAAGGTATCATTCCGGAGTGTAAGAGCGTCAGGAACCGCGCGGCCATTTTCGACGTGTCTCACATGGGACGGATACTTGTCGAAGGGCCTGACGCAGAATCCTTCCTTAACAGGCTAACCACCAACGACGTTTCAGCCCTTGCCGTTGGCCGAGGCCACTACTCTCTTCTCTGCAACCCCAGAGGTGGGGTGATTGACGACCTCACAGTCTTCAAACTGGGTCCTACCAGGTTCCTTGTCGTCTATAATGCTGCTAACCGGGATAAGGACTGGAACTGGCTTCAACAGCACCGGGGGTCCTTGAAGGTGAAGTTGTCGGACGTCTCTGACCATGTGGCTATGTTTGCGGTTCAGGGTCCACGGGCGGGAAGCTTGCTCAGAAACGTCTCCGGTGTAAGACTGGAGGAGGTCGATAGGTACGGAACTAGAGATGTCAAAGTGGATGGCGTGTCGTGCCTCATAACAAGGAGCGGCTATACTGGAGAGGATGGTTTCGAGATCTATGTCTGGAACACGAGTGCAAAGGACCCGGCCAGGGCAATGAAGGTCTGGGACAGTCTTCTATCCAAAGGCGGAGAGCTGGGTCTTCGTCCTGCGGGTCTTGGAGCGCGGGACGTTCTGAGGCTTGAGGCGGGAATGTGCCTTTACGGGAACGACATGGATGAGGAAACGTCGCCCATCGAGGCAAGGCTTGGCTGGGTTGTTCGGCTGGAAAAGGGGGACTTTGTCGGGAAGGATGCCATCAGTAAGCTAAAGGCAGCGGGTCCCAGCAGGGTCAGGATTGGCTTCAGAATGGAGGAAAAGGGTATACCCCGGCAGGGGCAGGAGATTCTCTCTAACGGCGAAGCTGTTGGAAAGGTGACCAGCGGAACCTTCTCCCCCACCCTCGGGGTAGGAGTTGGAATGGGCCTCGTAAAGCCAAGGTGCGCCAGTATAGGTGAGAGGCTGAGTGTCAAGATCAGGGATAGGAGTGTGTCTGCTGAAGTTGTCAAGCATCCCTTCTACCAGCGTCGCTATGAGGACAAGGTTGTTGTCTTCGGAGAAGAGATGGGTCTGAAGGAGTTTCGAACTAAGTACACGAGCTTCGAAAAGGACCCATAGGGACTCAAAGCTATCCTGCTGAAAGTTTGCATCTTCGGGATGGGTACTTGCAGCCTCCGTACTGCCGCTTGGATCACCATGTTGGACACGGTGATACCTGCAATAATTGCCCTGACCGCGGCTTTGGTGTGGTTCGCATGGCAAAAGAAGTGACACTCCGGCAGAAGACCCGCTTACGAGTTCAACAAGCCGACAACCAGCCCGTTTCACAACTCTAAGCCTGCGATTTCATAATGTACACTAATCGTTCAGGGAATCCGTCCAAATCGCAGGGCTCCATCTGTCCGGAGAAAGCCGAATACAGCCCCAGATCAGCCCAAATCTCCAGAAAGGCCCGTTACCTAGAAAGCCCCATCTGTAAAAGGGGGTAAGTCAACAGAACTTTGAGATGTTGAGGAGCCGGACCATAAGCACCTGCCCTTTCACGGCCATCGACGAATCCGAAGCACCCCCTGTTCCAGTGGAATCTTCTTCGTCATTAGCCTGCTACTGCGTATTCGCGTGCTCTCAGCTTTTCGCATTCATGTTGAGAGGAATGTTTCTCGCAAAAGTCCTTCGTGCAGTGTGGGCAGTTCTCCACCGCCAGCACCTGGCAATCGGAGCACATTGCTCCCCATACTAGTGCCATTTGGGGTTCCTTCGCAGAGTCCCGGGCCTGTTAGGGTTGGCTAAAAGAACGTTTGGACGTTTTTTACTCAAA
>CAYIBO010000004.1:0-7513 GCA_964361545.1 uncultured Candidatus Bathyarchaeia archaeon | reverse complement strand
TTTTACTCAAAAAGATACTCTGTAATCAGGTGTTCCAGCAATGAACCAGCTAACTAGGACCCTATTCTTGGACGTAGACTAGTAGCTCTACCTTCGCGGCTTCTCCTTCTTCCCCCTCACCAATGCATCAAGGCTGACACCGTTGACCGTGAACACCTTGTACCGCGTCCCGGGCAGGTCACCGTACGCCTTGCCCTCAGCGCCGCCGATTCCCTCAATCTGGACCTCGTCATGCTCGTCGATGAAGTTGAGAGCACCGTCGCCCGGCAAAAAGGCCGTTACAACCTTCCCGTTCTTAATCAGTTGAGCGCGGACGCACTTCCTAACAGCACTATTGGGCTGTCGACACTCCACGCCCACTTTCTCCAAGACAATAGCCCTGCCCTGGGGCGCTCCCTGTAATGGATCCGCCTTATAGTCCAGGCCCAGCATCCGCCTCTTGTACGGGGGGTACGCCCAGCGGAATCGTGCCCGACGTCTACCCAGCTTTCGGGCTGCAAACAGTCCTCTTGAAGCTTTAGCCAATCTTCCACCTTGACGAGGAGCCTACGGGCAGGTAGCGCTCCCTATTAGGATTGACGACATAGCTCCAGTTAGAGGACGTCGTGGTACACCAGGAAGCTCTCCCAGACCCTTTCTGCCTTAGCGAGCTTCACGCCTCTTGCCTCTGAGACATTCCGCAAGTGGGTCCCTCCACACGCGATGGACCAGCGGCCTTCAATTGTGGCTCTCCGGCCTTTCCAGGCTCGGGAGCCGGGCGAGGTTCGGCCAGTCGGGGAACCTACGCTTCAACTCTTCAGAGCCCACTTCCTCGGCTTTGACGGTTGCCACAGTCTACGGGTCGAGAAGAAACACACAGGCGTAGAGCTATGCAACGACAACGTGGCCGATGTCAAAATACCGTTTCACTAGAAGGCGGGTCTTATCGATTGTACGGCCGTTCTTTCCGATCGCAAGTGCCTTGTCTCGTGCGTCAACCTCCACCACGACAATTTTCTTGTCCGGTCGTTCTGTCACGCGAACCTCTTTGAGTCTTGCCGGAGCAAGACTGTTCCGGATCAAACCTTCCGGAGTCTCAGCATACTCCACAACCTCGATCTGGCGGCTCGTCATCTTCCGCAACATGTTGATGTTCTTTCCACCCTTTCCGATGGCGAGGCCCATGTCGCCGGGCTTGGCCACGAAAATGATCCGGCCCAGCTTCTCATCAATCAAACAATCCTGAGTGGTTGCACCAGTGATGCTCTCGAAGAGAGCCATGTACTTCATTTCCTCACTGGTCAGCTTGATCTTGGGTTGGAGCATCACTTCATCTCAGCCAGCTTCAAGACCTCCGAGTCGCCGGGCTCCCTGACCAGAAGCGCTGAGACTGGGAACGGTTTCTCGCAAAGCGCACCTAGGTCGAGGCTGGAGCCCTGGAAGACATACACAGGAACTTCCGACTGACCCGCTTGATATAAAATCTCCTCGCGCTGAGCCATGGGACAGTTGTTGGCCAGAATCACGAGCCTAGCCCTAGCGGAGCCTGCGCTGGACAGTGTTGACTTGCTCCCGAACTCTACTTTGCCGGTTTTGACAGCCATGCGGATCTGCTTGTTGACGTCCACCGTTTCTACTTGCCCCCTTTCCGGGACATGCTCATCGAAACCTCGATGAGCCCCGTGCCCATTGGAATCTGCTGGCCAACTATCACATTCTCCGCGACGCCTCTCAACGTGTCCACTGTTCCCTTGACAGCTGCGTCCACTATTGTTGGAATTGTGATCTCGAATGCTGCTTTGGCCAGGGTGCTAGCTTTCTCTCCGCTGACGCCGTGTCTTCCCACCTGTAGGACCTCGCCGGAGGAGGTCATCATGTCTGCCACGAGCATCACGTGACGAATGTCTACGTCCAAGCCTTGTTCCTCTAAGACGCCTAGTGCTTCTTTGACGATTACGTTCCGCGCGGCATCAATACCCAACACCAGGGCGGTCTCGTTGATGTTATTGCTCACTGTGCGAGTGGTATCAACTCCGGGCACTTCGAGGGCTAGAGCTAGGCTGGACCCTTCTGTCCGGACCATCCACTCGCCCCTCTCTTCCAAGACCAACGCCCTCTTCACTGCAGGTATCCCTTTGATATGGTGTGCCGGTAGCTTGTTGGACAGGCGTCGGAACTGGGGTATCTCCAGGTCCTTGGACTTTATCTCGATGTGATAGCCTTCAACTTTCACTTCACAGCCCGAGGGCTTGAGAGCATCTCTCACTTCCTGCACTGTGACCTCCCTCTCCCTCATTGCCTGTGGGTTGAGGGTGACCTCGATCTTCATGCGTGTAATGTCTGACTCGATAGTGGTTGCAATATCGCCTAGCGTCGTATGGGTGAGGAGAGTTGCAACCTCCTGGGCCTTCTCCCTGCTAGTCCGATGTTTCGCGTCTATGTAGACGGTCATGTTGGGAGTTGATGGAATCTTTCGAGCGTCAACGATTTCAATTAATCTCGGCAACCCGAGGGTGACGTTTTGTTCTCGGACCCCTGCGAAGTGGAATGTTCGCAGCGTCATCTGGGTCCCAGGTTCTCCAATCGACTGTGCAGAAACTATTCCCGCGGCCTCGCCGGGCTCAACCAAGGCGCGCGTGTAGTTCTCGATAGCCCCTTCCACCGCGTCGTCAACCGCCGCCTTGGGCAGTTTGGCGTTGATGAGTGTCTGCCGCAGCTTGTTAAGAATCAACGGCGATAGCGCGTCCTTCGCCTGCTCTACTCCGTCCTCCACATACTCCTTGGACGCGGGTGTGCCCTTCTTCATTGTTAGACGGACGCGTTCAACAAGACGGTCAATGTTCACGGCCTTGCCGTGGTCGCTCTTGGCAGTATCGACACCGTCCTCGCCGTAGCGTATCTGGATGATGTTGCCACGGGAATCCCGCACGGTACCATCATACTCGACTCGAAGATGTTCCAGCGCGTTGATCAACCGGCGTTGCATGTAGCCGCTCTGCTGTGTTCTGACGGCGGTGTCCACCAGTCCTTCGCGTCCGCCCATGGCGTGGAAGAAGAATTCTATCGGGTCCAACCCGTCCCGGTAGCAGTGGTAAACGAAGCCTCTGGCAGCTGCACCCGCATCTCCCGGCCTGAAGAATGACAATGCTCTGCCTCGGTAGCCTCTCAGAATTCTCTTTCCACGGATAGATTGTTGGCCGACGCTGGCTGTCATCTGTCCCATGTTGAGCACGGACCCTCTGGCTCCAGCGCGGCTCATGATTACGCCGCTGTTGTCCATCTGGAAGTACTGGTCGGAGTACTCACCTGCTACGTCTCGGGCCCGGGAAAGCTCGTTCATGATGTAGATTTCAAGGGATTCCTCCAGCGATTGTCCCGGCAGACGTTCTAGGGTTCCTTTCCGGTAACTCTCGATGTACTCGTTGACCTTCTCCTCAGCTTTCGCGATAGCTTTGGAAATCTTCTCACGAGTACTGTCGGGTATCTGCAGCTCGTCCATGGCGTAGGTGAACCCTCTCATCACCATGAACCGGTCGAGGAGCCGGGTCACGGCGTTGAGGAAGCGTCTTGCCTCTTCGGGTCCGTAGTCCTTGACTATCCGGTGGAATAGGCTCTCAGATTTCTCGGCACCAATCGACGCCTTGTCTATGACCCCTCTTTCTAGGACACTGTCCTTGATCACGATGAAAGCATCATACGGACAGTCATGGATTACTCCCCTGCCGCAGTCCTCGCACTTGTAGTAGCTAGACAGGTTTGATTTCGAAATGAAGTTGAAGCCTTTCGGTAGAACGACGCTGAAGATTTGCTTGCCGGTCCACCTCTCCTCAGGCTTTGTTACCGCCGGTCCGGGCAGCGGACCTTCGTATCCTGCAGCGGAGAGGAGGTTTGACACATCGTAACGGTTGAGCGTTGTCGATTTCTGTGTGAGGAGGAAGGCGGTTGTGAGGGAGTCTCGTATTGCCCCGATGATTGGTCCGCCATATCTTGGCGAGAGAATCTGGTCCTGGACCTGCATTAGCAACCGTGCTTCTGTCCTGGCCTCTTCGCCCTGTGGGACGTGGAGGTTCATTTCGTCCCCGTCAAAGTCCGCATTGTAGGGCACACACACCGTCGGGTTCAGCCTGAAGGTCTTGTAGGGCAAGACGCGGACCCGGTGGGCCATGATGGACATGCGGTGTAGGCTGGGCTGTCGGTTGAACAGAACAATGTCTCCGTCTCGCAGGTGTCTTTCAACAACGAACCCTGGCTGAATGGCCTCGGCCACCACTTTCCTGTCGGTGACGAATTCCAGCCGGACCCTTCGTCCATCAGGACGGACAATATAGAGTGCTCCCGGGTAGTTGTCGGGCCCGTTCTCGATGAGCCTCTTCATCTCTTCTAGGTTGTGACTCGTAACCTTCTCTGGTATCGTCAGGCGGCTGGCAATGTCCAAGGGGACTCCTACTTCGTTAATGTCCAGATTGGGGTCCGGAGAGACTACGGTTCGGGCTGAGAAGTCGACTCTCTTGCCCGATAGGTTTCCTCTGAACCTGCCCTCTTTGCCCTTCAATCGTTGGCAGAGAGTCTTCAACGCACGACCGGAGCGATGTCGGGCTGGAGGTAGGCCTGAGACTTCGTTGTCAAAGTATGTCGTTACATGATATTGCAGGAGCTCGTGGAGTTCTTGTATAATGTTGATGGGGACGCCGGATTCTAGGGCTTCTCGGAGTTTCTGGTTGATGCGTATGATGTCGACGAGTTTGTGCGTGAGGTCGTCTTCTGATCTGATGCCGGATTCGAGAGTGATGGATGGTCGTACCGAAACCGGTGGGACAGGCATAACCTGAAGGACGGCCCATTCTGGCCGGGCGGCCTTCGGGTCCATACCCAGCAGGACAAGGTCGTCGTCGGGAATTCTCTCCAACCTTTCTCGAACCGTGCTCGGGGTCAGGCGTACGGCTCCGCCTTCTGTTACAATCTCGTGGAATGTGGTCGGTTTCCCGTGTTCAATTGGGAACTGCTTTTGTCCGCAGTGAGGACACTGCTGGGTTTTCTTTGCGTCCTTGATGATCTCGTCTAGAAACGCGTCAGGAATGGTGTTGAGACGCTGTTTCAGCTCCTTGTGTCTGGCCCGGTATTTCTCGCCCTTCTCCTCGCTCAGCAGGATTCTTCCACAGTTTCTGCAGGTTATGGATAGAAGTCGGTGGATGAGTTTGGCGAAGCTGACGTGTATGGCTGGCTCTGCGAGTTCTATGTGTCCGAAGTGTCCTGGACATGCAGATGCTGTGTTTCCGCAAGTCTTGCACTTCTGTCGGGGCTCTAGTGTTCCCAGCCGGCCGTCCATGAGTCCGGATACGATGGGGACCCCGTCCTCGTCGTATGTGTCCCCGGCCTGGACCTCCACGGCCGAGAGCTTTCGGAGTTCGGTCGGGCTTAGCAGTGTGAAACGTATGCTCTGGATTATCTTGTGGGCCTCTTCCATAGTTGCCAGCGACATGGTTATGCCCTCTCCTCCAAGTTCAGTCGAGGCGCTATGCCAAGAGCCATGAGCTCCTGCACAAGAAGTTTGAACGCGTAAGAAATCGCGATGGGAGAAATAGAGGCTTTCTCGGCACAGAGCCGACAGATGTACTTGTTCGCTTTGATGTCGTGGTATGCGAGAGTTCCGCAGTTCTCGCAGACGAAGGCGATGTACTTGTCTGATTCTTCTAGCAGCCTGTCGCGCAGGAGCGCGGATGCGCCGTGTCCGATGAGGCAGTCTCTTTCCATCTCTCCGAATCGGAGTCCTCCTCCCCTGGCCCGTCCCTCGGTGGGCTGCCGCGTGAGCATCTGCACTTGGCCCCGTGCACGGGCGTGCATCTTGTCGGATACCATGTGGTGTAGCTTCTGGTAGTAGACTACTCCGATGAACAGGTCCGCGGCCAGTTTTTCGCCGGTTATGCCGTTGTAGAGTGTTTCGCGGCCGCTCTTCTGGAACCCTAGCTTGGCAAGTAGATCGCCTATGGCGTCGGGTCCCACGTTTTCGAAGGCGGTCCCGTCGACAATCTCCCCAATTTGGGACGCTGTCTTTCCTCCAAGGGTCTCGACGAACTGTCCGATGGTCATTCGGGACGGTATGGCGTGTGGGTTGATGATGACGTCCGGGACAACTCCGTCAACGGTGAAAGGCATGTCCTCCTGTGGGACGAGTAGTCCGATGACGCCTTTCTGTCCGTGGCGTGATGCAAACTTGTCCCCTAGCTCGGGGATTCGGAGGTCGCGGACTTTCACCTTTACAAGTTTGCTTCCTTCAATAGACTCTGTTAAGAAGACCTGGTCGATTACGCCCTGCTCGGAGGGCCGCATGGTTACTGAAGAGTCCCGTTTTGTAGGACCCTTGACCTCAAATTCCCGGTATTCTTCCAAGAATCTTGGAGGGCTGGTTCTGCCGACGAGGACGGTGTTGCCAGCTGCCTCAGCCTCAGGGGAGATGATTCCGTCTTCTTCGATTAGACGGTAGTATCGGTCTCCTCTGTAGCCTCTGATTCCGGGTTCGGGAATTTCGAACTTGTCCCGGAGGCCACCTAGGTATTGTCGGCTCTCTGCTTCGTAAATTCGGTAGAACGTGGACCGGAATAGTCCTCTGTCCACGGATGATTTGTTGACTATGATGGCGTCTTCCATGTTGTAGCCTTGGAATGAGAGAATAGCGACGACAACGTTCTGGCCGGAGGGGCGTTCTAGGTAGTTGAAGACCTCCATGGGTTTTGTCTGGACAATGGGGGTCTGGGGGTAATGGAGCATGTGAGACCGGGAGTCCACTCTGTTGAAAAAGTTGGTCGAAAACACGCCCAGAGCCTGTTTGGCCATTGCGGACTCGTACGCGTTTCTGGGGGATTGGTTGTGCTCAGGGAACGGGATCATGCTTGCAGCGATACCGAGCATAGTGTAGGGAGCGATTTCCAGATGAGTGTTGTCCTTGCGGAGTTCGTGCTCGTACATCGCCACCAGGGCGTTCTCTTCCTCGTCAGCATCAAGCAGCTCGACAAGTCCCGTTCTTACTAGGTCTTGGAAGGTAATTCTTCCCTGCTCCAGTTGGATGAAGTGTTCATCGGTGAGAGGTGGTCGTCCGTTTTCAATAACGATGAGCGGGCGACGTACTCTTCCCGCGTCGCAGTTAGCGTGTAGTTCGCTTCGCTCGCCCTCGGTCTCGGGAAGGCTGTATGCGATGTTAACCTCAGCACTAATCTTTCCCTGTCGCCGGTATTGTCTCAACTCTTCGGCGAGAGAGGCAGGGTCCTTCGCATAGCCGGCCAGAATTCCGTCAACGAGAACCTTTCCACCGGTGGACCTTAGCTTCTTGTCCGCATCGTCGATGGGGATGACACCCATCCGGCGTAGCTTGTCCACCATTTCCCGGGGGTCGATTCCGACCGAGATGCTGCTGGAGAGCGCGAGGTTCTTGACGAGGCCGCAGTTGGACCCTTCAGGGGTCTCGTCGGGGCAGAGTCTTCCGTAGTGTGTGGGGTGTAGATCTCGAGCTTCCAGGTTCGGCTGGCTTCGGCTCAGGGGC
>CAYIBO010000003.1:0-29479 GCA_964361545.1 uncultured Candidatus Bathyarchaeia archaeon | reverse complement strand
TTGCAGGCCTTCTCTGTCAAGCCTTATGCTCGACCTTCATCGGCTTCCCCTTCAACTCTTCTTGAATCCACTCCAACCGCCCTAGGAACGGCTGGCGCAGTGTAACCCCAATCTTGCCACCCGAACCGCCTCGGGGGAAGCTGACAGCAATTATTCTTCCTCTTACCATGTTTCCCTTTCCAAGCTTTCTCTGGGTCTCCCGTCCGGACAATACGCCATGCTTTTCGTCGTAGGTTATGAAATCGTCCACAATCTGGGAAACATGGAGTAGCGCGTCTTCAGGTCCAATCCTTACAAAGGCTCCGAAGTCTGTTACCTCCACCACTTCTCCCTCCACGACCTCGTGAAGTTCCGGATAGAACGTGAGTAGCTTGAAAAACGCCTTGTGATGGGTCGAGCCGTCTCCCGGCAGAATCTTACCGGTCGTTTCTACATCAACATCAGTCACAAGTATGACGTAGCCTAACTCCTCGTCCACATAATTCTCATACTTGAGCTTGATCTGTTCTCGTGCAACTTCGTCGATGGGCTCTCCAAACTTTTGGGGAGGAATCCTGACCACGTCTTCGACCGAGACTATCCTGAACATGCCACGAAGCGCTCAGAACCCAGTTATTTTAGTACTCCGCTGGGTTATCAGGCCTGTCTAGAAGTCCAGCGGGAGAAGGTACCATTTGGCAAATTCTTCGAAGGCACGTGCTCTGTGAGAGTACTTGTTCTTGACTGCTTGAGTCATTTCGCCGAAAGTTCTGGACTCTCCCCTCGGGACGAATATGGGGTCGAAGCCGAATCCACTCCTGCCCCTCACCTTTCTTGAGATGGTACCGTAGACCCTTCCGGAGAAGGTTCTTGATGTGCCATCTTCTAGGAGTGTGGCGACGGTGGACTGGAAATACGCCTCCCGGTCTCGGCTGTTGTCCATAAGGCGCAGGACTCCTTCAAGTCCAAGGGTATGGTGGATGGATGATGAGTATGGTCCCGGGAATCCTTTCAAGGTGGCGATAAACAGGCCAGAGTCCTCCACAAGGACCGGGCCCTTATGGCTTCGGGAAAGGGCCTTGGCTGCGAACTTAGCTATCTCTTCCAGATCATCGCTTTGAATCTCAATCTTGCGCCGACGGAGCTGTCTAATCTTGATGCCGTAGCTTGAAAGAATCGCTCTTGCTTCTTGGAATTTGTGGTCGTTCTCAGTCGTGAACCAGAGTGGTTTTCTATCTGATTGCGAAGTAGCGTCCTCTCCTCGCGATCTCAGCTGCTTTCCGGAAACTTAGCCCAGCTTGCCGATGGCCTGCGGCTACGCTGTAGCCGCGCAAGACAGCTTTTACACAATGGTCAGAGTTTACAGCGTGGCTTGTTGCTATTGACCGTCTGAGCAGGTGAAGGTCAACGCCTCTATCTTCAGTTTCGAATGAACGAGATGACATGCCGAAGTCCAAGATGAACGGGATATCCCCCTCGCTAATGATGATGTTGGAAGTCGTTAGGTCTCCGTGCACCATTCCTTCCATGTGGAGTAAGCCGATCTGGCGTCCTAGTTCTTGGAAGATTCCAGCACTTGTCTCGGGGCTCATCCTGTCAAGGTTGTCTCTTGCCAAGAGCCCTGCTACTCGAGTCATGGTTATGGAGTGTTTATCCAGGTCAACTGCTAGTACGCTGGGCGTTCTGACTCCTACCTTCTTCGCCTCCTGAAGCGCAGTTGCCTCTCTTGCAGTTCGCTCCCTTCGAATTCGATCGTCGAGAACCGGATTTCTGTAGTCCTTTCTCACTCTCTGCTTTACGACCGCCTCCCAAGGTCCTAGTTTTGACAAGAAAAGGTCGGCTTCCGCTCCTCGGTGCAATAACCTGGGCTCTACGGTCTTGGAATCCATGGGACTTCAACCTCGTCAAGTCGCCACTTCGGGACCACGCGACTGTCAGAAATTGGAACAGTTCCACCTGCTCGAAATGAGAACTGGCCTGCGCATGCAATCTGGGCCCCACAGTCTCCAGAGTATTGAGTAGGAACCGGATGGAAACCCGCATGGTGTTCAGCCGCCACAAGCCTGATCATCTCTCTAAGTCTCACGTTCGCAGCCACTCCTCCTGCCAAGAGGACTTCTTTCTTCCTTGTCTGGACAAGGCTTCTTTCAACAGCCTCGGCAAGCATTGCGAAGGCCACTTCCTGCAGGGAATAGCAGATGTCGGCGAGCTGCTCCTTTCTTTTGAGGAGTTGAATGGCCGCTGTGAGAAGACCCGAGTATGCAACGTCGTTCCCTTTCACGGTATACGGTAGAGGTAGCAATCTTCTGCCTTTCTTTGCAAGAGCTTCCAGTGACGCACCGCCGGGAGAGGGTAGCCCCGCATCGCGGGCAAACATGTCCAAGAGGTTCCCCAGCGTAATGTCCTGAGTCTCGCCGTAGAATAGCCACGTCTTGTCCATGTGAACCACTATCGCCGTGTGTCCTCCTGACACCAGCACTGCGAGAGGGTCGTGAGCCTCGGAAGCGAGGATGGCCAGGTCCAAATGGGCCACTCCATGGTGGACAGGAACAAGGGGCTTGGAGAGGTGGCTGGAAATGGCTCTGGCGACGGTTGCACCTATTCTCAAGCACGGACCCAGTCCAGGGCCTGCTGAATATGCGATAATGTCGGGAGCGTATGGTTTCCTTCCGCTGTTCCATCTGAGGGCTCGTCTAATGATGTCGTCCGCGACTTGCACATGGTGTTGGGCGGCCTTCCTGGGATGGATCCCAACTCCCGGCGGAGGCTTGTAGGTCGAGTTTTCGTTCGTGATTATTCTCCCTCGCACATCGACAAGACTAGCACCGAAAGTGTGTGCTGTCGATTCTATTCCCAAGCATATGGGCCGTTCTGCGCGTGGAGGGTTCATTGTATGGAAAGGTTAAATTTCGCCTAATAGCCCCATCGCTTTCGACCAGTGGGAGTGTCCGCAGATCCAGCCTGAGATAAACGTCGGAACATTGGGCCATGTCGATAATGGCAAGAGTACCATTGTCCAGTCTCTCACGGGAGTCTGGACGGCACGACACTCCGAGGAACTTCGACGAGGCATCACCATCCGTGTAGGGTACGCTGACGCCAGCTTCTACGAGTGTCCCTCATGCGAGCCCCCGTCGAATTACTCCACTTCCAAGATCTGCCCGAACTGCAAGAGCGAAACCAAATTTCTGCGGTCCGTCAGCTTCGTAGACTGTCCCGGCCACCACAGCCTAATGGTCACCATGCTCTCCGGAGCCGCAATAATGGATGGCGCTCTCTTCGTCATATCCTCCAACGTGAAATGCCCTCAGGCCCAGGACCGGGAACACTTACTGGCAGCGGAGATGGTAGGACTCCGGAAACTGGTAGTGGTCCAGAACAAGATAGACGTGGTCGACCGCGAGCGGGCAAAACAGAACTACGATGAGATTAAGGTGTTTACAAAGGGCACTGTAGCAGAGAAGGCACCAATCATTCCTGTTTCGGCCCAGCACAAGCTGAACATGGACGTTCTAATCGGGGCGATTCAGGAGAGAATACCGACTCCCAAACGCGACCAGGTCTTGTCAGCTAGAATGTCTATTCTTCGTTCGTTCGATGTAAACAGGCCAGGAACAGAGGCCGAGGCCCTCACGGGAGGAGTTGTGGGAGGGTCCGTGGTACAGGGAGTCTTCAAGCACGGGGAGGACGTTGAAATCCGGCCTGGGATCAAGACAGAGGAAGCCAACAAGATTCGATACGAGCCATTGATGGCCAGGGTCGAAAGTCTTCAGGCTGGCGGAGGAGAGGTCAAGCAGGCAGCACCGGGCGGTCTCATAGCCATGAGGACTGATCTAGACCCTTCAGTGACAAAATCCGACGGTCTAGTGGGCAACGTTCTGGGTCGAGTCGGGACACTGCCCACCACCCTCGACAAAGTGAGCTTGGATGTCGAGCTTTTCGAGAAGGCAGTGGGGACTGAACAGTTGGTTCCTGTTCAGAAGATCAAGATGAACGAACCCTTGGTGCTCAACGCGGGGACCGCAGTTACATCAGGCGTCGTAGTTTCCGCGCGAGAAGACTTGGCTGATGTAGTCTTGAAGAAGCCGATTTGTTCGGACCCGGGTTCAAAGGTGGCGCTAAGTCGTCGCATAGGCGAGAGCTGGAGACTCATAGGGTTCGGAACACTTCGCTGAACCGAACAGACCGGACACTCATCATTCTAGATACGAGTTTCCTATTGACGATGCTTCGACAGCGCAGGGAGTTTTATGACGAACTCCGAAACCAGGTTAGCGGACTATTGAGAATCGCCACTGTCGACCGGGTGCAATACGAGCTGCAGCGCCTAGCAAGAAGGGGATCTTCTAAGACCGCAGGGCTGGCGGGAATCGCCCTTGACCAGTTGGAGAGGAGGAAGGTGGAGGTTCTGGAGACAATATTCGGGCTTCCGGATGTGGACACGGCCATAGTGGCCGCTGCTCTCGCAGAGAGGACCCCTGTCGCAGTCGCTACTGTCGACCGCCAGCTAAGGGGTGTTCTCTCGAGACATGGGATTTTGACAATTTCTCCAACTAAACGGCATGGACTCATGACTTCGCGATGATCTGGCTCAGTGCGGCTTAAATAAAAGAGTCAAGACCCGGGCGAGCAAGAGGCTTTCCGAATTGGCGCGGCTGTACTCTGGCAAGAGAGGGAGTTCAGGCTCGACCAGACCAGTGAGCAGGCGTCCACCCTCCTGGTTCAAGTACGAGCCCGAAGAGGTAGAGGCGATTGTCCAGAAACTGGCCAAAGAGGGAAACTCTCCGAGCGTCATCGGACAGATTCTCAGAGACAGGTATGGAATACCGCTGGTCGCGCCGGTCACGGGTCGGAGGTTGGAGCGTCTTCTTCCGCCAGAGTCGAGGCCGAAAATCCCAGAGGATCTAGAGAATCTTGTGAAAAAGTCGACCAGTGTTAGAAGGCACCTTGAGAAGAACAGGAAAGACTATCCCAACAAGAGGGATCTGGCCCTGATCGAGTCTAAGATTCACAGGCTTGTCATCTACTACCGGAGCATAGGCAGGCTTCCGAAGGAATGGGAGTACAAGCCAATTGCTGCCTCGCTCAAGTAGCAGAGATGAACGCCATCTCGAACTGGACAAGAGAGCGGGCGAAGCTGCAAGCGTCATAAGGAAATTTGCCGCCGAAAAATCCCCTATACTCCTAGTAACTCATTTCGATGCCGACGGCATAAGCGCTGGGAGCGTAATCCTAGCAGCTGTAAAGCGTTTAGGAGCTCCAGCCCACCTTCGAGCCATAGACAATCTCTCTGAAAAGGTGCTCGAAGAGCTTGAGGATGTTGAAGCGGACCTTGCGATATTCACCGACATTGGAAGCGGCTACCTCTCCATAATCGGGAAGGCGCTCCGACACAAGGAAATCGTAATCGCGGACCACCATCAGGCGTTGGGCGAACAGCCCCCGAACTCTCACCACTTCAACACTCATCTTCTTGGGTTCGATGGGTCTGTGGAGATTAGCGGAGCTGGCACCGCCTATCTTCTGGCAAAGGCGCTCGACCCGCAAAACAAAGACCTCGCACCCATGGCTCTGGTTGGCTGTTTAGGAGACCAACAAGACAAGGGTCCCAAGAGGACATTCACAGGGCTGAACGAAGGGATTCTGCGCGATGCAGTCGAGATGAAACTGGTCGAGGTTGCTCAAGACCTTATTCTCTTCGGAAGACAGACGAGGCCCGTCCACCGCGCTATCGCGTCGACCACAACGCCGTTCCTACCAGGTCTGAGCGGGGAAGAAGACCGTTGTCTCGCCCTGCTTGATGCGGCCGACATATCCACGAAGGTGGATGACCGCTGGAGAACGATAGTGGACTTGTCGATGGAGGAGAAGAGGAGGCTGGTGGACAAGATCATCCAACATACGATCTCCTTGAGGATGAGCGGGGAAGTGGCGCTCGAATTGGTAGGTAATGTGTACACGTTGACTCGCGAGGATCCTTGGACCCCACTCCGAGATGCCAGGGAGTTCGCGACTCTCCTGAACGCTTGCGGGCGAATGGGAAAGGCGGGACTTGGAATTGCCCTAGGACTCGGTGACCGAGGGGCGGCGTTCGAAGAAGCGCAACGCGTCTACGCGGAATATCGAAAGGGGCTTGCCAAATACATGAACTGGTTAACGGGCGATCCCTCAGTCCTCAGACAGAAGGGTCACGTGGTTATGGTAAGAGGCGAGGGGGTCATTGACGAAAACATGACGGGAGCTATTTCCTCCCTCGTCTCCTCTTCAAACCTGTTCGGCGGGTCAAAGGTCACATTGGTTGTCACTTCTACAAAAGACGGCCAAGCGAAAGTCTCAGCCAGAGCAACCGACCAACTCGTCGCGAAAGGCGTCAACCTCGGCAAGATTCTCCAGGACCTGTCACCGAACTACGGGGGAAACGGAGGCGGACACGCAATCGCGGCCGGGGCAACTCTCGAATCAGAGCGGCTGGACAAGTTTCTGGAAGAATTCGGCAGAATCATAGACTCGGTGGTATCATGATCAGAGCAAGGCTCAAGATCGCCACCGCGAGCAAGAAAGTGTCGCAGTCCCTCGTCAGAGCTGTAGAGCCTGACAATCTCAAGATGAAGGGACTTCGAGTCGACGGGAGAGCCACTCCAGCCTCGGCGGAGTTCCTAATGGTGTGTGATGGAAAGATTGAAACCTTCATATCCACCTTGGACGACATGCTCGCCTGTCTTCAAGCAGCAAAGGGGACTCTGAATAGGATAAACAAGGACATGGAATAGTACACGTGTCAAAGGCAACCAAGAAGATCCGGGACAAGTGGAGGGCCAAAGAGTGGTACTCAGTATACACTCCATCCTACTTTGGCGAGCAGATGGTTGCTGTTATTCCTTCAGAGGACCCTAAGAAGCTCATAGGAAGGGTTGTAGAGACTACACTCTATGACATCACGGGAGATTTCTCTCATCAGTCAACCAAGCTCTACTTTCTGGTAGTATCGGTAACTGGGGATCGTGCTGAAACGATCTTGAAGAGCCACGAGTATTCGACAGACTATCTGAGAAGCCTTGTGAGACGGGGGAGCACCCGCATCGATGGAATATTCACCGCCAATACCATCGACAAGTACCTGACAAGGGTCTACGTAGTCTCATTCAGCCACGGACGCATCCAAGGGTCGCAGGAACATGCCATTAGGCAAGTCATGGGAAAGGTAGTTGCGGAGAAGGCTGCGAAGCTCACCTACTCACAACTTTGCCATGAAATGGTTCTGGGAAAGATGGGGTCCGATGTCTATAACGAGGCTAAGAAAATCTGCCCCCTGAGGCATGTGGGCGTTAGGAAGTCTAAGCTCCTCTCCATGCCATTGGCAGCCCCGACGCCCGAGCCCACCCAGGCCGTGGTGGCAGAGGCAGTCGTCCCTGTGCAAGAGTCTCCCTAGTCGCATTCCGGTTTGAACCTTCGATTCGGGAGTTCTGGTATCCGGGGAAAGTATCCGGACAGGGTTAATCCCGATGTTGCATTCGAACTTGGAAGGTTACTGCCCGAAGCCTTGGGCCGGACCATCGCTCTCGGGCGAGACCCAAGGTTGTCCGGGTTCGTTCTGAAGGCTGCATTCGTCTCAAGTGCCCTAGAATCCGGAGCCCGCATCCTCGACTACGATCTGGTCCCGACGCCAGCTCTAGCCTACGAGACGCGCTCACAGAAAGCGTCTGCCGGCGTCATGATTACTGCGAGCCACAACCCGCCAGAGTATAACGGCTTCAAGATATTCGACTCCGCTGGAGAGGCGTTGAAGGATGAGAGCGGGCTAGGACGAAAGCGAAAGTCTACAAACAAAACCATTCAAATTCCTTTCTCAGGAAAAGTTGAAACCCGCCACCCTCATGCCTACGTGGACATGTTATCACAGATCGGCTTCAAGCGGCACTGGAAGATAGTGCTGGACCCGGGCAACGGGGCGACATGTGGGATCGCCCCCACCATCTACCGAGAACTATTGGGCAACGTTACGGCGATAAACTCCATCCCTGACGGAGCTTTTACCGCAAGGGGTTCTGAGCCCACAGAGAGAAGCACAAGCATGTTGGCAAAAGTGGTCGTGGCAACGGGGTCGGACGCAGGCATCGCCTTCGACGGAGACGGCGACAGGATGTTCGTGGTCGACGAGAAAGGCATATGCCCTCTTCAAGACAGGGTCCTCGGAGCCTACATATCATTTCTGGCAAGACGATCCAAGGGGCCCTTCCTCATCCCTCTCGACGCGTCCATGGCGATTGACAAGATGGCCGAGAAGCACGGAGCGAAGCTCGTGAGGGGACCCGTCGGGGATGCTCTGTTGCTGCAGGAGATGAAGAGATGGAATGGGAAGTTTGCCGGCGAGCCGTCAGGAGCGTGGATACACTACGAATTCAATTCAAGTCCCGACGGCATCCTCTCAGGGCTATTGTTTCTCAAGTCCGTCGAGGAGATGGGTGAATCTGTCTCCAAGACCGTGAGCTCGATTCCTCAGTACTATATGATCCGACAGAGCGTCCGTTACGCAGGCAGACTGACACGGGCAAAAATTGACTCTGTCGCCAGGGGTCTGCGGAAGATTATCGGAAAAGACTCCTCTACCAACGTGAGGTTTGGACTGAGGATTAGTTCGGATAAGTCTTGGATACTCGTCCGGGAGAGCGGGACAGAACCCGTCATACGCGTAACAGTCGAATCCAAGGACCCTTCAGAGGCCAGGCGTATCATGAAGGAAACCCTGCGTCTCCTGCGACTGGTCTTGAGTCGAGCCTAGCTTGAAAGCTGTGGTGTTGGCCGCTGGACGAGGTGAACGGCTCTGGCCCCTCACAGACAACAAGCCCAAGCATCTCCTACCCATCGCTGGCAGGCCGGTCTTGGAAAGAACCCTCGAAGCTCTGTCGAAAATTGGTGTTCGAGAGGTTCTTCTCGTCGTCAACTTCAAGGCCGAGAAAATACAGGCAAGGGTCGGTGATGGAAAACGTCTCGGCTGCAAGGTCCAGTATGTGAAGCAGAAGAGGGTCGGAGGAACTGCTGACGCCCTAAAGGCATCCCGTGAACAGCTAAGAAGGGAAGACAGCTTCCTGGCAATCTACGGCGACGACTACTACCATGAGAAAGCTGTCGAGAGGTTTCTGAGGAAAGCCACCAAAGGCAACGGTTTGATGATGGGAGCTGCCGTGGTTCAGGACCCATCCAGGTTTGGCAGTCTAACCATCAAGAACGGACTTGTGCACTCCATCAAAGAGAAGGTTGCCAGCAAACGTCCGGGCAGGGTCAACGCCGGGATATATCTCCTGGACGGCTCCATCTTCCCCGCCATCGAGAAGACCCGCAGATCAAGCCGCGGCGAACTCGAGCTAACAGACTCCCTGAAAATGCTGATTCGGCAGGGCCAGAAGATTCAGGCTTTCCCCGTCCAAGAAGGAGAGTGGCTGGGCCTGAGCTATCCTTGGGACCTGCTTGAAGCTAACAGGCTCGCGTTGGAAGATCGCCGGCCAGCCGTTGCAGGGAAGATGGAGGATGGAGTGCACACGCGGGGTCCTGTCATCATTGCCAAAGGCGCCGTCGTCAAGTCAGGAAGTTACTTGGAAGGACCCGTGCTTGTGGGAGAAGGCTCTGTTGTGGGTCCAAGCTCCTACCTCCGCCCCTACACCTCACTGGGGCAGAACGTTAAGGTCGGAGCTGGATGCGAGGTCAAGAACAGTGTTATCATGGATAATGCAAAAATCCCTCACCTGTCCTACGTTGGTGACAGCATAATTGGCGAGGACTCGTCTCTAGGAGCAGGCACGATAACCGCAAACCTACGCTTTGACGAAGCCCACGTCAGCTCCCGCATCAAGGGTCTGGTCTTGGACAGCGGCAGAAAGAAACTGGGCGCGATTCTCGGCGACAACGTCCGAACCGGGATAAACGTATCCATCTTTCCAGGGGTCAAAATTGGAGCAGGAGCATGGATTGGACCCGGGACCATTGTAAGGGAGGACGTACTTTCCGGAGCCAGGATGAGGCACTGACCTGTTCCGCTTCATGCCCTTTTCGTCCTAGGAATGCTACTCTTTAGAGTAGGAAAGGTAGGATATGTCGGATTCCCCTGCAAGTCCTATAGAAAACAACCTGCAAGTTTCGAATCGATGATATCTCGCGACTCATTCATAATTGAATCCAAAAGCTACCATAGAAACCGCTCATATCTCGCTTGCACAGAAATAATTCTTGATTTCGCCCAAGACCCGTGAGACAAAACACCCGAAACGGACCCGCTTCAGAGTTGCCTCGCGAGAACACCAACGATGCATGCCTTCATCGACGCTGGGCAGCACTAGCAATACTAACCACGTCCCCATCCTTCAACACGTAGGAGTCTGCCAGACGCATACCGCCCCGTGCATTAACCCCGTAGAGAAAATGCTCGCCAAGCTCTGTATGAACCCTTGACGCCAACTCCTTCATAGTCGTCCCCCTCGGAATCAACAATGCATCAGGCAAGACATTTCCGGAATGGTCCGTCAAATGCTCTGGGTCCTCCACCGGGTAAACGACAATCATGTTCAACAATCGAAGAAACGCCGAGTTGATACACTCCTGAACACCAGTCGTTCCCGCGGGCTGCAAAACCCTCATCATGATCATTTCGAGCGCGGTCTTCTGCTCCGGCGTCAACTCCGCCTTGGGGTTGACTGAGAAATCATGGTCGCCAGGCTTGTACTGAATCAGCCCCTTTTCAGCCGCTCTTCTAAGAGCCAGCTCCGCCTCGGCCGAAACAGGAACCGCGAGCTCATCAGCCTGCTTCAACCTGTCCGCATTCTTCGACGCGGTCGGAAGGTCGATCTTGTTAGCTGCCAGCAGCACAGGCTTCGAAAACCTTCGCAGAAAACCCACAAGACGCAAAATGTCGTCCTTGGACCACGCTGAAGGCTTTCCCCGCAAACCGGCCAGTTTCAAACCCTCCTCCACCTGAAACCGTTTCACTCCAAGCCCGCTCATACGCTCAGCCACCGCCAACGCCAACTCCTCCCCAGTCAAGTCAGGCCTCCGGCTGATCTTCTCCCATTCCCTGTTGAGAATTTGAAACATCCACATCTCCAACTCCCGCTCCAAGAACCGGACATCCTCCAACGGGTCGTGGCTCCCAGGAGCAGTCAGCTTGCCTTCCGAGTCCGTGGACCCCGATGAATCTACAACATGTATCAGAGCATCCGCCTTCCGAACCTCGTCCAGGAACTGGTTCCCAAGACCCCGGCCCTCCCAGGCACCAGGAACAAGGCCTGGCAGGTCCACAAGGTCCACAGGAATGAAACGCTCACCATCGACGCATTTCGAATTTCGCGGAGAATCCACCACGCCGAGGTTCTTGCAGACGCATCTCACGCGGAGGTAGGAAATTCCATGGTTGGGCTTGATGGTCGTAAAGGGATAGTTCGCAATGGGAACCAGTGTCAGGGTTGCAGCGCTGAAGAATGTGCTCTTGCCAGCATTGGGCTTTCCGACTATTCCAACCTGCACCAGAGACCACGAAGAATCATGAGACAGGATTTATGCCAGTTATTCTTATTCCAGCACTCTTGACGCCATAACGAATGTTCAACGAAACCAGCAATGCAGTAAGCTGTTCTAGAGTCCTGGAATTTTCCAAGGGTCCAGCATCGACAGCACGCGCCCCAGGAAGAGCACGGATCAATTCAAAGACCAGCTTCTTCGCATCTTCATCGTTCCCGCAAACCAGAACGTCGCAATCGACTTCACGGGAGAGGTCGTTAAGCAGCTCCGCGCTCACATTGTTGAAGGCGGATACAACCCTGACACCCTTCGGGACCAAGTTAGAAACTAGTTCTCCAGCTGAGCCGGCCCAAACACCTAGGGTCCGGGTTGCTCGGCCTCCCACCGTCGTCTCCAGAGGAACTGTTAGGTTCACCACAATGTGCCCCTGCCTCAACGATCGTTTGACTGTTCTAATAGTTTCGACAAGCCCCACAAATGGCACAGACACAACAACTATGTCAGCTTTCGATGCAGCATCCTCGTTGACAAGTCCAGAGACTGAATCTGACCCCGTCAGTTTAGCGGTATTCTGGGCGGCCGCTTGAGCCCGTTCAAGACTCCTGGACCCAATGATAATCTCATGGCCGTGCTTGGCCCATCTCAAGGCGAGGCCAAAGCCCTCGTCCCCAGTTCCGCCAAGCACAGCTATCTTGTACTTGATCGTCGAGTCCTACTCCGCCCTAGGCCAGGAATGCTCTTGATTAGCCCTCTACGGACAAGGAGGTCAGCCATCTTCCGAGCGTGAGAAATGATAGAAACGGCCCTGTCGTAGATCTCCTTCCTCGAAAGTCGCTGGCCGGCCACTCCCTGCTTGATGGCCTGGACACCCACCGCAGCAGCCTCGCGAGGAAAGACCTCCCAGTCGCTCATACTAGGGATTATCCTGTCTTCGCTCAAACCCTCCTCCTCTGCCACCCTAGCTATCTCTCGGGCGGCTGCTATGCACATCTCGTCCGTTATCGTCTTCGCCCTCACATCAAGAGTACCGCGGAATATCGCGGGAAAACCGATTGAGTTGTTTACCTGGTTAGGAAAATCAGACCGCCCCGTCGCCACAATTTTCGCACCTGCTTCCTTAGCCTCCCAAGGCCAGATCTCCGGAATCGGATTGGCACAGGCAAACACCACCGCATCATCCTGCATCAATGAGATCAGGTTCTTGGAAATGATACCCGGGCCAGGTGTCGACATGGCAGTGAGCACATCCGCCCCTTCCACGGCCTCCCTGAGCCCCCCTACACGGCCTTCAGCGTTGGTCTACAGACACATGTCCCATTTTGCACGATACTTCTCCTGAAGTTCTGTCCTCTCTCGACTGAGGATGCCCTTACTGTCGACCATCACAATGTTGCCTGGGGTCACACCCGCCTCAATGATAATTCTCGCGATAGCAATGTTCGCCGCGCCCGCGCCCAACATGCAAATCGAAGCCTCACTCATCTTCTTCCCCACCAGCTTTAAGGCGTTTATGAGCCCAGCACAGACCACAGTCCCGGTTCCCTGTTGGTCGTCGTGCCACACTGGGACCTGCAGTTCGCCTCTCAAGGTATCAAGAATATCGAAACACTTCGGCTGAGCAATATCCTCAAGGTTGATGCCTCCGAAAGAGGGTTGAAGCCACCGGACAGCATCCATGATTTCCTCAGGAACCTTAGTTCCAAGGCAGATGGGGAAAGCGTCGACGCCACCCAGATACTTGAACAGTAGGCTCTTGCCTTCCATGACGGGAAGCCCTGCTTCAGGTCCAATGTCGCCCAGTCCGAGAACTCGGGTTCCGTCAGTCACAATAGCGACGTTGTTCCACTTGTTAGTATAATCGAACACTTTCTCCGGATGTTTCTGGATCTCCCTGCAGGGATCCGCAACCCCAGGAGTGTACCAGATCGCGAAATCATCGGATGAGTTAACCGGGACCTTAGGAGCGATCTCAATCTTTCCATGATACAGAGGGTGATACTTCATCGCTAGGCGCGCAGGCGCGTAAGCGCGCCTCAGAAGCTTCGAGTCTTGCGCCATTGACTTGAACTTCCAAGGATTCTCCCGGACCCGAGTCGCCTGATTTAACACTGTTGAGCACACCATCTAGCAATCCTTATCAGCAGTCCGTTTCACGTTGCGCGCCCGGAGAAGCAGACTCGATGGCCTACTCGTACATCGAAGAGCAATGGACGAAAGGAAGCCCTGAATTTCGAGACTGGCTCAGGCGGGCGGCCATTGGCTGGAGAAGAGAGCCCGTGGTAAAGAGGGTATCCTATCCGACGCGTCTAGATAGAGCTCGAAGGCTCGGATACAAAACCAAACAGGGAATAATCCTTGTGAGGGTCAGGGTCAGACGCGGAGGAGCCAGAAAACCAAGACCCGTCTCTGGTCGAAGACAGAAGGCCATGGGCGTCGCAAAGTACACGCGAGCCATCTCGATCCAAAAGATCGCCGAACACAGAGCCAGAAGGAAATACGCCAACTTGAAGGTTAAGGATTCTTACTATCTGTTCTCGGACGGCAGGAATCACTGGTACGAGGTAATCCTCCAGGATCCCAGTCACCCTGCACAGAAATAGCCGCCTCAAAAGCATAAGGACTGGACACGACACAGAAATGAGTCCAGCCACCAACTGGGACCGGAAGAGACCCATAGTTACGCACGTCCACAGAGGGAAACCCCGGGTCAGGGAGGGACGTGGTTTCTCACTAGCCGAGCTTCGTTCTGCGGGCGTATCACGAGATCAAGCGAGGACACTGAGGATACCAATCGACCTGAGGCGCAAGACGGTATACGAATCCAACGTGGAAGTAGTCAGGACAAGTGCACTAGAGTTCAAGCCAGAGGAGTCGGGATCGAAGACCCACGGCGGGGCCTCGTGAGCTACTCGTCGGTAAGCCGGATAATGGAAATGGGCCGACGAGTCGACCCAATAATCCTGGAAGCTCTTTCTGCCAGTTCTCCTCCTGATTTTCTATCTTCCCTCAAGTACCATTTTGAGGCTGGAGGCAAGCGGATGAGGGCGGCTCTAGTGATGATCAGCTGTGCCTCGGCCGGGGGGAAGATTCAGGATGCCTTGAGGCCCGCGGCCGTGGTGGAGATGATTCACAATTACTCCCTTGTGATGGACGATCTGATCGACCGAGGAGAGGTCAGGCGGGGTAAACCCACGGTCCGAGTCGTGGCCGGGGATTCGGTCTCACTTCTCATAGCAATGTATTACAGAGAAATACTAGACCAGATCATCCAATCTTGCGTCCGAAGCACTAGGATCAGGGAGATTGCTGTCCGTGCAATGAAGGACATTGTTGACGGTGAGAGGCTTGACCTGTTGTTCGAGCAGGCTGGGAGAGATGAGCCATACCTTGAGTCAAACAGAATTACCGATCCCAGCTTTCGTCAGTATTTGGAAATGATTGGAAAGAAAACCGGGGCCCTCTTCAGGGCCGCCTCAGAAGTTGGAGGGCAAGCGGCAAGGGCCAGCCCGAGGGTTGTCGACAGTCTTAGCGAGTTTGGGTGGAAGGCGGGACTAGCCTATCAGATCATGGATGATGTCTTGGACGTTTGCGGCAGTAAAACGGGAAAGCAAGAGGGAAAAGACGTTATCGAACACAAGCTGGGAAACTCGGCTATCTTAATCGCCATGAGGTACTTGACCGATAGAAAGAAGGCCGAGCTTCTCAAGATTCTCAGGTCGAAGAGGGTTCCACTCCAAATGGCAAGGAGGGCCCGGACGCTTGTGGCCCAGACGCCGGCGGAGATTGAATGCCGGGAAATCGCTAAGGCGTATCTTGACGAAGCCAAACAGCAACTATCCATCCTGAAAGATTCAGAATACAAGCGCTCTCTAATGGTGCTCTCTGACTTAGTGGTGTCACGGAGATTCTAATCGCGTCGCTTCCACGGAGCAAACCGCGTTCCCCTTGGAAGGTGCCCTCTTAACGCCTCGCCGAGGAGTTGCCCCTTGGTGATATTGAATATGAAGCACTCGATACCATTCCGGGCCAGTTCGACGGCCGCCACGACCTTACTGAACATTCCGCCCGTCGCGTCACGCCCACTGCGTCTTCCGAGGGCAAGGAGAACAGACCGATGGTCCCTTTCTGTAACCTGCTCCAATAACTCAGCTCTCGCAGAACTCTTAGGATCCTGCGAATAGACTCCGTCCACGTCGCAGCCAAAGAGGACTCGGGACGCCTTAAGGTGTCTACCAAGAAAGGATGCCAACTTGTCGGCGGACACGACCCCGCAGCCACGGGTTCTGTCAAAAGCGATATCTCCGTGAATCAGGGGAACCAGCCCGAGCTTGAGAGCTCTCTCAACAGGCTCCAAGAACGAGTGTGAAATCTCACCCTTCCTCAATGTGATGAAACTCATGGGTCTTACTGGTACGAAGGGCCTTTTCCTCAATAATAGACCCGTTCCAATGATGCGGGTCAGCTGGTCGAGAAAAAGCTCCGTTTCCGAGATGAACCGTAGCTGAAATGACCCTTTGTAGCCCTTTTGGAGACCCACTTGCGTTACGAAGGGGTGTGCATAAGATCCTCCGCCATGTAGCAAAACAAGAGGTCCTTGGAACTCAGCGATCTGGTCTAGTGCGCTTTGAATCACGGAAAGGTTTGGGGTACATTTCTTCGATTTGTCCGTGATTGCTGAGCCACCAAGCTTCAGAATTGCAGGGCGCATGAGCACAGAGCAGGGCACGGTCCTTTTTAGCGGCTTCGAGGTGACCAAGAAGATGCCCCGAGAGTAACACCCAACTTATGGTCAACACAGGTGTCGGTCTGAAGCGGTAACCGTTGTCGGTAATCAACTCCGGTCCAAAGGAACCGACCTATCCGGACGAGATTGAAGAGAAGATTATCCGCTCTCTTTCGGAGAAACCAAGAAGCTCTATCAGTGAGGTTGCGCGGGAACTATCCGTCAACAGATCCACGGCTTCCAAGTATCTCTATGTGCTGAGGGCGAAGAGGAAGGTCAACTATCGTCAGGTGGGTCCGGTGAAGCTCTGGTCGCTGGAGGTTTCATGATGGAGGAGAAGAGGACAATGAACTCCCTCGTTCAGAAAAGCGGGGACAGAGTCCAGACCGGAATACCAAGCCTCGACAAGATTATCGAAGGAGGACTGTGTCGAGGAGACACGATCATCGTAGCCGGCCAACCCGGCACCGGCAAAACGACTCTCGGGCTCCAGTTTCTATACCACGGTGCGACCAGATGCGGCGAGAATGGCGTATACGCGTCGGTAATCGAGAGCGGAGACAAGCTGAAACGGAATGCCCAGAGATTCGGGTGGGATCTCGACAGGCTCGAAAAAGAAGGAAAACTTCAGCTCGTTCCACTCCAATCAACAATGAAGGCCGGAGTAAGCACAGCTCTTGAGAGCGTCCTAGAGTCCCTGCACAGCATAAACGCAAGGAGGCTGGTCTTCGACTCCTTATCCGCCCTCATGGCGGCTTTCGAAAGCAACGCCGAAGCTAGAAGCTTTCTTCACATTATGGTAAAGTTCCTAGAAGGTGCCAACTGCACCACTTTGATGATCAGCGAAGTGCCTTGGGGTAGACAGCAGCTGGGAAACAACTTTGAAGAATTCCTAGGCGATGGACTAATAATTCTCGACGCCAGTTTCGATAACTCGCGGGTCCGGCGACGAATATACGTCCCTAAGATGAGAGGTACGGAGCACCGACTAGAAGGATACGACTACTACATCACAAGGGATGGCTTCTCACTAGCCCCCACACCAATACCCCCCGACAAAATCCGGTAGTGGCTTGTCGCAAACTGGAATCTAGGCAAATCCCTCTCACAACTGAGTTCGCGGACAGTCGGGGAGAGAAACGATCATGAGAAACGACTTGCTGGAGAAACTCATCGGGTCCGAGACAAAGGCAGAGTTGTTAATGTACTTCCATGACAACCCAGACACTACCGACACAATAGAAGGAATAGCCCAAAAAATACGCCGAAATCCACGTGACATATCGAGGGACATCTCTGACTTGGTAGAACTAGGTCTTCTCCAAGAAGTCAGGGTCATATCGTTCAACAAAGATAGAGATCAGGAGCTCCAACGTGAAATTTCAAAGAGGCTCATTTCTCCCTCCCCATCTGAGGAATCCTCGCCGTCAACTAGCCGCGACCTAACCGGCGTGGGCATACTCGACACACTACTTCCTGATGGGTACCCATCTTCATCAGCTGTCTTGGTCATGGGGGATCCCTCCACCGGAAAGACGACGCTCATAGTACAGATGGTTGTCGAAGCACTGAAGAGGGGCAAGGACATCGTTTATGCAACCCTCGACGACTTCCCAGACAGCGTTAGAGATTCTATGAGGCTGATGGGACTAGACCCGAAGAATCTTGAGGTCGAAGGGAGGAGAAAGCTCGTCTTCATAGATTGCTACTCCTTCCTCGTGGGAGTTAAGAGCCGTGAGCAGTACAGTGAAGACCCGCAACGCCTCTCCGACCTAAGCATTGTGGTTTCGAAGGCGCTTTCGGAGTCTCATGATCCCAGTAATGTTCTGCTCGCCTTGGAGTCGTTGACTACTCTTATTCAGAGAAGCGGAGTAAGACCTTCCTTCGACTTCCTCCACACTCTAGTCGCCAAGATTCGTAGCTGCAGGGCAAGTTGCGTCGCCTCCCTTTCAAGAAAGGCCTTTCACCCTGCGATAATAGCAGCGATTCAGGACAAGGTGGATGGTGTGATTGAAATGAAGGCAGAGGATACTATGGACGGGCTGGCAAGGTTCATCCGCGTTCCAAAAATGAAGGGTGCAAGACACAGCACCTCTTGGACGCCCTACGACAGGGATCCGTCATTGGGACTCATAGTGCCATTAAAGAACTCAGCTCAGGTCTAGAGAACACTCTCTCTCGGAAAGACCTCTATTCCAGTTTCCGTAATCCTGTAGGGTCGGGGCTGGTTGTCAACAGGCGTCTTTCGCATTTTCTCTATCTGTATAACGCGCAGCAGAGACTTGCCCACTTGAAGCTGCTGCAGGAGTATGACGCCGTGGGCCAGATATTCCTCATAGTCCACATTACGCTCAAAACCTGGTCTTCTGAGCTCTGTAGTAATCAGGCATGTTGCCCCCGTATCGGCCAAGGCTTCCATCAGTTCAACAAGCGCATTTCTCTGGGCCATTTGGCCATCATACTGAAAGACCAGAGTCGTAACTGGGTCTACAACGATACGTTTTGCTCCAATCTCTTTGACACTAGTTTTGACCATGTCAATAAGTGTTGCCATAGAGAATTCCTTGCGGCCTACAGTGAGCTTGCCCACTTTTATCTCGGCGGGAAGGTATCTGATTGGAGAGGCTTCGAGAAACACGAGCTTCTTGTTATCCTCGAGATCCGCAAAGTCCCATCCGAAGTCGAGCATTTCTTCGTAGACATGTTGCTTGTTTTCGTCCAGGCTTACATAGACACCGTTCTCCTCATAGTCGAGGACTCCATTTGCCAAGAACTGGGACGACAGGATGGTCTTGCCGGTCCCGGGACCTCCCGAGAGAAGAATTATTCTTCCTTTGGGCAACCCTCCTGTCAGGAGCTTGTCGAGGCCGGGAATTCCCGTTGGAGTTCTAGAATTCCCACTCGGATTGCCCGACGGATCTGCCATAACCCTTCGCAACAAGCCACGAGAATCCCCTGAAATCATATAGGTTCTGATACGGTCACGGGCGAAAAGGGGATACAACGTCCGAATATTCGACGGTCGAAAGTCTCGTGATTCACTCGTGCAGTGTCTGGTTCCCGAGACGGGACAGGGCGTCAGGAAGCGTGACATCAAAGGATAGGCTATCTCTGTATCAGGATCCTAGCGTTCAGCTACTACTTAGTAGGTTTGTCAAAGGAGAGATAATGGAGCTAGTCCCTACTTTCGACCTAGGCCAGACCGCAAGGTATCCGGAGGTCGAAGCGGTTGTTGAGGATGACCCAGAAGCTGCAAAACGACTTGTTGAGAAACTATGGGACGTAGGCATCTTCAAAAGGAAATTCTTCGAGAAAGTTCTTGTGTGCCCTAGTTGCCTTTCCGCTAACGTTAGCAACGATTACGTCTGTCCAAACTGCAACTCCATCGACATTGAACGAAAGACCCTCCTAGAGCACACTGCCTGCGGGAACATCGACAGCGTTGACAACTTTCTTGTAGAGGGCGGGCTCCTATGCCAGAAATGCAACAAAGAGCTCATCGAAGCAGGAATAGACTACCAAAAACTAGGATCATGGTTCCAATGCGGCCAGTGCGGAAAGAGGTCAGATATGCCAAGCCCAATCCACAGATGCAGAAGCTGTGGCCACATATTCACGATAAGGGACACTGGGTTCGTCAACGTCTACACATACCGTCTCGGTGCCGATGCAGAAGAAGAATTCAAACGCACCTACCTAGTCATGAAACCAATAGGCACGGTCCTCGAGGAATTTCAATTCAAAGTGGAAATGCCCGGGCAAATCGCGGGGAGATCAGGGGCGCTCCACAGATTCGATGCCATAGCAACCAAGGGCCCGTCAGAGGTTGTCGTCCTTGATGTGATGGCAAGTGACAAGCAGATCGACGAGGTGCCAGTCGCCTCCCTGTACGCCAAGATTTTTGATGTCGCACCCTCCCAAGCGATATTGGTGGCAATTCCAAACCTCACGGAGAAGGCTAGAAAGCTGGCCGCGCTTTACAGGATATCAGTCATTGAAGCATCGAACTCTCAGGAAGCAGCTGAACAGCTAAAGGACAGATTCGGGTGGACGGGACTAACAGGTAGCGACGATTCGATTGGCGACCTCCAACTGTAACTGTTAGGGATTTGTCGCGGTTACAGCATTCTCATTCACAAGGCTAACTTTGCAGACGCTAAGCTGGCTCTCCTTGCCACTCAACGTGCGGCCGGTCAGACTTCGCGACAGCCTCTATCTACTGATCCCGGTCGACATTGCACGTTTGGTCGGAGTGGCATCGTCGTCCAAGTTTCTGTTAAGCCTCAACGAGAACGAAGACACTGTTCAACTTGTGTACGAGATGAAGAAGACGTCTGACAACGGCGAAAAGGTCAGACCGCAGGAGACCAAGTGAAGAGAACTATGGAATTCAGGGCGGTAGAATCCGCATCCGCTCATCAGCTATTGCCACTATTGCAGGTTCCACCAGTGTTTCGAATTCGTATAGACGGCCTAACTGTCCAGTCCATCTTGAGGGAGGGTACTTGGGTCTGAGTGCTAGGACACTGGCGTTCAGTCAACTTCTCTTGGAAGCCATCGACGACAGCCTATCAATACTAGGCGACGAGCCAAAAAGGGCCCTCTACCAATACCTGGCAACAATGCATTCGCTTCAACGGGAAGAGATTCCCGACCGTCTAGAGGAGTTCTCCACCGGCTTGAAAAAGGCACTTGGTGGAGCCTCATCGGTGATACAACGCATTATTCTCAGAAAGCTGTTCCAGAAACTGGGGTCAACTTTTCGAGAGTCGCAGGACTCTGCGTTTTCCGACTACATAAGAGATGCGAGAAGAAGGTTCGACATTGCAAAACAACGACACTCCCTTCCAGACGACCCCTTGGAATATGTCAGATCAAAGAAGAGCCAAGTTTCCGGTTAGAGGGTCCAAAGAGCTCGCGGGTGCTGGTCCTATCCCAAGACAAGTAACGGTACCTGGGGCAATCTGAGTAAGACCCCTATCTCTAACCAGATAGACAGGCAGACCCTGTGCCTTCGCCTTACGTTCGAGCTCCATCAAGGCATCCACGCTTCGCACTTTCAATGCAACCTTGCATTGGCCCTCTTCCATCCACTTTTTCCACCAGTCATGCCATCTGGCCCTAGCTTCTTCGGCCGCGGAAACCGCTGCATGGGAGCATTGAACTGCTATCTTTCCTCGGCCCATACCTAAGTCTAGACGGACCACCAGAACCTGTTTGTACCGAAAGTCCTGATGCATGTCGCGAGAGTCCACGAGAGTCAACACTATTTAACGCCCAAGGAAGATCAGCCAGAACTATTGCCGTTTGTGAGAATGACCCAGTCGAGGGCTAAGTCGGTAAGAATAACATCCATCGCCCATGCCACTGAGGATGCGGAGAAGGTGGTTCAGGCAATCTTGAGCATTTGCCCCGAGGACTTCCCTCGTGTGATTCAGACAGAGAGGGTCAAAGGGCACTACGGAAACGAGATAATCATATGTCATCTCCGTGCAGTGGGCAGGTCCGCATCGGAACGGTTCTTCGAGAATCTCTGGCGAAAAATGTCGAGCCAGGATAAGAGCCGAATCTACGACCAGGCGCAAGAACACGTGGACGGTTCCGGGACCTTGCATCTTCGGATCGACAAACAGGTAGCGTTGAAAGGAAAAATCCGACTGCAGGACAATGAGCCCGTAAAGGTGGAAATCATGTTCAAAACCTTGGACAAGTCTGAGGAGTCTAGAGTTGAAATGGTAAAGAGGAGAATGGAAGCTCTCAGCTAGAAGTGCTGTCTTTCCCAACCAAATTTGCCGGAGATTACTGTGCAGTAACGCCCGCAACATATTAACCGAGCCATGAGACAGACTATACGGGGGATGAGGAAGCCAGTCCCAGCTTGACTGAAGAGGGATGATATCCTCTGCGACGGGCCGACCCCAGAGACCTCAGCTCACGGTTTCGGAGTAGGAAAGGTTTTAGTACGCACTCGGGGACTTACCCCCGATTTCCAATCAGGTGTAAAACTTGTCGATGTTCGCAGTTCCCGGTGCTTATGACCGGGCGATAACCGTATTCTCCCCAGACGGGAGACTATTCCAAGTCGAGTATGCAAGCGAGACCGTCAAGAGAGGTGCGACCGTTCTCGGGATCGCCTGTCCTGAGGGGGTGGTTCTTGCTGCGGAAGAGAGGGCCGGCTCTAAGCTCCAAGACCTGTCATTCATGTGGAAAATATTCCAGATAGACGAGCATGTAGGGACCGCCGTTGCCGGGCTGAGTTGCGACGCGCATATCTTGGTCGACCAGGCACGCATCTACGCACAGAGCAACAAGCTCATGTATGATGAGCCAATCGACATCGAGATACTAACCCGCAGAATAGGCGAAATCAAACAGCTCTACACTCAGCATGCCGGAGTCAGACCCTTTGGCATATCCATGTTGTTTGGCGGCGTCGACAAGAAGGGAAGTAGGTTGTTCTGGACTGACCCAAGCGGTGCATTCTTCGCTTATAGAGCCTGGGCGATAGGTTCGGGAGGAGATGCGGCCAACGAGATTCTCGAGGCAGAATACAGAGACAATCTCAACCTAGACGAAGCGCTGTTGCTAGGCATGAAGTGTATGACAAAGGTGTTAGAAGGAAAGGCTGAACCTCAAAAGATCAGAGTGGCCATTGTCCCACGGGACACTGGAAAATTCCAGAAACTCCCGGTTGAGGAGGTCGACAAGTACCTCCGCAAGCTGGATGCTGGTAGAAAGGCACCGGCTGGCAAATGAGTGACAAGTACACAACGGCTCGCCTGAGCAAAGGCCAAGACCGTTTCGAGATACTTGTCAAACCCCAACAAGCCCTCGACTATAAACTAGGCAAACAGATCCCCATTTCCCAGGTCCTTCTGATCGAAGAGATCTACTCGGACTCCAGCAAGGGTACAAGAGCTTCTGCGGAGAAGCTGCAGAATTCTTTCGGGACCCAAGACCCGGTCAAAGTCGCCGAGGAAATAATGAAGACGGGTGAGCTTCAGCTCACGACCGACCAGCGAAGGCAGCTGGTTGAGGAAAAAAGGCGACAGATCATTTCGATAATAGCCCGTAACTGTATTGACCCGAGGACTGGTGCTCCCCACCCCCCTCTTAGGATAGAGCAAGCTCTAGAGCAGATTCGGCTCTCGATTGACCCTTACAAAAGTGCAGAAGAACAAGCGAAAACCGTAATCGAAGAGCTAAGACCCATTCTTCCGCTAAAGATGGAGCAGATGCGAATCGCGGTCAAGGTGTTTCCCGAACATGCGGCTCGAGCCTACAACGCCTTCAAGAGCTTTGGAAACTTAAGCCGTGAAGAATGGCAGACAGACGGCTCCTTTGTCGCCGTGATCGAGATGCCTGCGGGTCTCTACGGTTCATTCATAGACCGCGTAGGCAGGCTGACTCAGGGAACGATCCAGACGAAGGTGCTCACCTAGAGGAGAAATGCAGGAATGGTGATAGTTGCAGAAGCGAAACAGGTAGTTGCCCCGGGGGAAATAGTCGCTGAAGGAGACCATCTCACTGGAGACAATGTCTACAGAATCGGAAACCAGATCTTCTCGGCCTGCGTGGGGCTGGTCGAGGTTGACGGTAACAGGGTCTTCGTTGTTCCCCTTAAGGGAGGTTACATACCAATGGTTGGTGACATGGTTGCGGGCCGGATTGTTGATGTCGGTCTCTCTGGCTGGTCTGTGGATATTCTCGCTCCGTACCCGGCCATGCTTCCCGCCTCATAGGAACCGGGCCCGAGAGGGGCCCGGAGACGAGACCTGTCGACCACGTTTGACGTAGGAGACATGGTATTGGCTGAGGTTCTGGCTTTCGACCGCACGAGGGACCCGTTGCTTACCATAAAAGGGCCGGGCTTAGGCAAAGTTTCGACCGGAAGGATCGTCGAGATCTCCGCCGCTAAGATACCCCGTCTGATCGGCAGGAAGGGGTCCATGATAGGCATGCTGAAGCGAGAGACCGGATGCCAGATCACCGTAGGCCGGAACGGCGTCGCTCTCGTCTGGGGCAAGAGCCCTGAGAGTGAAAGACTGGCGGTAGAAGCCATATACATGGTCGAAAGGGAGGCTCACACACGAGGACTTACAGACAGGGTAAGGGAAATGATAGTAAAAACAGACGCAGTGGGAGAACTTGCCAGAGCCTAAATCCCCGGAACTAATAGACGAGAAAGGAATGCGCATAGACGGCCGCCGCCTGGACCAGCTCAGACCTATCAAACTAGAAGTTGGGGTCTTGGACAAGGCGGACGGGTCAGCCTACGTTGAGCAGGGAAAGAACAAGATTCTCGTGGCAGTTTATGGCCCCAGAGAGGCCCATCCCAAACATATCGCGCTACCTGAAAGAGCAGTCCTTCGTTGTCGATACCACATGGCACCATTCTCCGTGGAGGAACGAAAATCCCCTGCGCCTTCTAGAAGAGAAATGGAACTTTCCAAGGTCATCAGAGAGTCCCTAGAACCTGTAGTTCTGACCGACCTGTATCCCCGCACGACAATCGACCTCTTTGTGGAGGTTCTTCAGTCTGACGGCGGGTCCAGATGCGCCGGCATAACTGGAGCATCTCTGGCTCTCGCAGACGCGGGAATTCCCATGACAGAACTAGTGGCAGCCTGCGCGGTGGGAAAGGTTCAGGGACGCCTAGCGCTTGACCTGTCAGATGCAGAGGACAAACACGGGGAGGCAGACCTCCCAGTGGCTTTCGTTCCCAACGCAAACCTAGTAACGCTGTTGCAGATGGATGGATTGTTGACTACAGCAGAGTTCGAGAAGGGACTCCAGATGGCGGTGGAGGCATGCAAGACGATACACGCAATGCAACGAGAGGCCCTCAAGAAAAAGTACCATGAGATCAAGGAGGTTGTGGAAGAAAAGGAAGAGTCGGAGGTAGTAGCCTAATGTCATCAACACCCCACCTCCCTCCTGTCGCCAAGCTCGAGCAAAAGAATGTCGTTGACCTCATAGCACGAGGAAAAAGAATAGACGAAAGAGGCCCTGACAGCTACAGGCCGATCCAGATTCAAGTCGGACTCATAGAGAAGGCCAACGGATCTGCCCACGTTTCCCTTGGAAAGTCCAAGGTCCTAGTCGGAGTAAAGGTCGAAGTAGGAGAGCCCTTCCCTGATACCCCCGACGAAGGAGTCCTGACTGTAAACGCCGAACTCGTCCCACTGGCTTCGCCGTCTTTTGAACCGGGTCCACCCGGTGAAATGGCAATCGAGCTGGCGAGAGTAGTGGACAGGGGAATCAGAGAGTCCAAGGCCGTTGATGTCAAGTCTCTATCCATCCAGAAAGGCAAGAAGGTCCAAGTTGTCTACGTTGACGTCTACGTCCTAGACCACGATGGCAACCTCATAGACGCCGCCGCAATGGCCGCTCTGGGCGCACTTGTCAATGCCAAGGTTGGAAAGTTTGAGATGAAAGGGGACGAGGTTGTGGTAAAACCAGGCCACCACCCACTCCCGATTAACAACTACCCTGTGGCTGTTACACTGGCCAAGGTTGGCAAGACTATTCTAGTTGACCCATCTCTGGAAGAGGAGCAGGTCATGAGTGCCAGGCTGACCGTCACTACCGACAAGAACGGCTTCATCTGCGCAATGCAGAAAGGGGGCTTGTCGGGATTCACAGTTGACGAGCTGAAAAGAGCAGTCGAACTTGCTGTCCAGAAGGCGGCAGAAAACAGGGCAAGAATTCTCGCTGTGGCGAAAGGCTGATGCCTAGAAGACCCAACCTAGGGGGTGGGTTCGGAGCCCGCTATGGAACAGTGACACGTCGACAGTACGTGGAGATAGTCTCAGGGCTTCGCCAACGCCACGAATGTCCTCGGTGCAGATTCCGAACAGTGAAACGATGGAGTGTCGGAATCTGGCATTGCAGGAAGTGCGGTTACAGGTTTGCGGGAGGAGCCTACAGGCCCACAACAAAACTGGGAGAAATCGCCGCAAGAGCCACCAGAGGACAGATGAGCCCATCCACACTTTCAACCGAGCTTGACAGTCTCAGAGCAGGTGCCCGGGTTGCTCCGTCCGTCGCAACACCCGTGAAGAAGACCCGAGCTCGCCGAAAGAAGGCGGCTGAGCCTACTGAGAAAGCCAAGGAAGAACCGACACCCACAGAAGAACCGGCCGCGGACGCCTAGTCTCAAGAAGCCGGCAAGAGCGGAGCTCCAAGTATCACTGACCCTTGCTTCATCGAGAATGGCCAGAACGATATGCTCATCCCTCCAACCCGAAACTCGACCAGCAGCAACATTCCGATCCAGGACAATTGTAACATCCGGGGGGAAGGTACTGCAACTTAGAATATTCGCTCAGGACCTAGTGGCCTTGCGGGCGGCCTCAAACTCGTTTCTACACTTTGTGGCTGTGGCACTGAAAACGATTGAAACTATTGGACCCTTTTTATAGGCACGATTCTTCCCATCTTCGAAGGCAGGAAACCATACTTTGAGTGAAGAGGTTGAGCTACCGCCTCAGATTCAAGAGCAACTAGCGAGATTGCAACAGCTTCAACAGACTCTTCAAGCTGTCACGAGCCAGAAGCAACAGATGGAGATTGAGGTAGCCGAGACAGAAAGAGCCGTATCAGAGCTTGGCAAGCTAGGAGACCAGTCCGTAGTCTACAAAAGCGTAGGAAGCCTTCTTCTCCGCTCAGACAAGCAGACCCTCCTGAACGAACTCAAGGAAAGGAAAGAACTGTTGGGGACCAGAATCACCGTCTTGGGAAGACAAGAAGACCGGACAAAAGAGAGAATCAAGGAGCTGCAGGAGAAACTCCAGGAAAGGCTGCGTCCCTCCGGCAGCTCAGCCAACTGAGAGACAATCTAATCTGAAGATTTCGGCAAGGACCGGGAAGCCGTGGCGGATCCTGTTGCGATCCCTCATGGCCAAGGCCAAAGCCTCCGAAGAAATTGTACTGTTCTGCCACCAAAACGCTGACCCGGACGCCGTGTGCTCCGCTCTAGGCCTGCAGACGATCCTGCGAAGGCTTGTTCCCGGAGCTAGGATAGATGTTTCCTGCCCCGGCGGTGTCGGTGCGTCCACCAAGCAGCTGCTTGAGAATCTAGGCGTCACAGTCCCCAGCGAAGAGGTGCCTGGTTCCCTAGACCTAGCCGTTCTGGTAGACACGAATACCCTAGACCAGCTGGGTAAGACAGGAGACGCACTGCTAAAGTCAGCGCCCGACTTGGTAATTGTTGACCATCACCACCCGCACCCTGACACGGAAAAGATCGCGTCACTAATGATAGTGGACGAGTCTGCCGCCGCCGCGACGGAGGTCGTCTGTAACCTGGCCAAAGCTGCGCGAGTGCCCTTTGGGAGACTGGAAGCCACTGCCCTTCTAGCCGCTTTGTTCGTCGAAACGAAGCATTTCCTTCTCGCGCGAAAGTCTACCTTCCTGGTAGCCGCAGGGCTTGTCGAGGCCGGAGCAGACCCGCGACGTATCTCCGAGATGTTGAGTTCACCCATGAGTCGCTCTGAGCGCATCGCACGCTTGAAAGCGGCGACACGAGGCCAAGTGACTCTCCTGGGCAACTGGATCGTTGTGACGGCCGAGTTAGGGTCCTACCAGTCTTCAGCAGCCCGGAGCTTTCTGGGGCTGGGAGCCCACTTAGCCATGGTGGGAGGAGAGACAAAAGACAAGGTTCGCATAAACATGAGAGCTACAGAGGAATTCCACAACAAGACCGGAGTCCATCTAGGAAGAGACGTGGCAATACCGTTGGGGAAGCAACTCGGCGGCGCAGGCGGCGGACATCCAACAGCGGCCGGGCTTTCAGCCCAGGGAGAAGCGAAAGACCTGCTGAGGATGTGTGTTGAGAGAGTGATGGAATGTCTCGGTCCTCTTCAGACCTAATATAGCCGGGCTACGACCCTACCATAATAGAGTATCAACTCAAAAGTGAGTAGGACCCTGTCCGGAAATGGCGCTGGTCTGATTGTTGCCAAGGAACTAGGTTTCACATACTCAGGTAGTAAGCGTCCGGCCATCGAAAACGTTAGCCTATCGATCGGGAAAGAAGAGTTTGTCCTGTTAACCGGTCCTAGTGGGTGTGGCAAGTCAACCTTGTGTCGCTGCTTCAACGGTCTCATACCCAACTTCTACCATGGGGAACTAGCAGGCGACCTCCTTATTGATGGCGTAAGCGCCGCCTCTCAGTTGACCAGTGAACTGTCTCGGAAGGTGGGGTATGTTTTCCAGAACCCGGAAAACCAGCTCTTCGCTCTGACAGTTGAGAAGGACATCGCATTCGGGCCAGAGAACCTCGGGTTGCCCCGGGTGGAAATCCGACGGCGTGTTGACTGGGCCATGAAAATCACAGACACGACATCGCTAAAGGAGCTTGCGCCGTATGAGTTGTCGGGGGGCCAACAGCAAAGGGTTGCGCTGGCCGGGGTCCTAGCCATGGAGCCCAGCGTCATAGTGTTGGACGAGCCAACTTCATTTCTGGACCCTCGGACGGCGGAGGAGGTGATGATGGCCGTTGAGGGGCTCCGGCGAGAACAGGGGATCACGGTCATTGTTGTAGAGCACAGGCTCGACTTAGTGGCGCGCTACGCGGGACGCATTCTGGTCATGGACCAGGGCAGGATCGTGGCTGACGGCGAGTTGAGAACCGTTTTGGACCAGGAGTTTGAACGACTTGCCGGGCTAGGGGTCGGCCTTCCCAAGGTGAGTCTTCTCTGGAGCCTCCTGAGAAGGGACGGACTAGTTTCTGGGCCTGTTCCGACGCAGGTCGACGAGGCCGCTGATAGGCTGTCAAGGAGGCTGGATGCGTGATTTCGCTGGAGAAGGTTTCTTTCACCTATCCAAATGGCGTGACAGCCTTGCAGGACATTGACCTGACGATACAGAGCGGGGAGTTTGTAGCCATAATGGGAGAAAACGGTGCTGGAAAGACGACCCTTGCAAAGCACCTGAATGGATTGTTGAAACCCAACTCCGGCAGGGTCCTAGTGGATGGTGATGATACGAGAAAGACGAGCGTGGCATCCCTAGCCCGGAAGGTCGGGCTGGTCTTTCAGAACCCGGACCACTTGCTCTTTTCGGAAACGGTGAAGGAAGAGGTTGCTTTCGCGCTCAGGAATTTTGGATATCCAGCAGACGTTGTGGAAAAACAGGTGCGGAAGACGCTTGAAGCTCTCGACTTGACAGGTTACGCGGACACTTCTCCCTTCCTTTTGAGCGGCGGGGAGCGCAAACGGGTCGCCTTGGCGTCGGTACTGGTCTGGGAGCCTGACTATCTCGTGATAG
>CAYIBO010000002.1:0-32766 GCA_964361545.1 uncultured Candidatus Bathyarchaeia archaeon | reverse complement strand
ACGGGTGTACTCTTCCTTGAGCATGGCAAGTCTTTGGCGGAACCCGTTGATCTCCGTAACGACCTTCTCTATTCCTACCTCACTCATACTGTAGCACCGAAGAGTGAGATTGGAGACTGTCCTGGGATGCTTACGTATGTTGTAACCTTCAGGAATGAGAAAGAGTTACGATGCGTCAGGAAGGGGAAGGCTAGGCTTTTTTCTCTTCAGACTTCGAGCCAGCATCGGCTGAAGTTGTACTGGAGCTAGTGCTGGGGAGACCAATATCGGCTTCCAAGGGCGCAGGGGGTGGTGTTGTGAGCATGGTCCAGCCTATCCAGGCTGTTATGCCCAGTATTCCCAAAACCGCTAGAACAACGGGTACTCCGACCAACCATGTCCGCCAATCAGCTCTGGTAAGGCCAAACAAGTATCCGAGAGCTATCAATACTGATACTACGAATATGAGTCCGCCATAGGACTGGTCTTTGTTCAAGAGCGGTCAGCGCGGGTCATCAAAGGTCTGAATATAAATGAGTTGCCCCGGCTTGTCAGCCTTGTTCAGATTCGCTTGTAGCCCGGACGCTGGCTTAGGATTGTTGGGAAGGTTAGCTCTCTCCTCGGATAGCCTTCAGTTTCTTCGCCAATGCTCTTCAGAAACGCTGTAATGGTCATCTTAGTCTCCTTGGCTTCCGCTCTGGATCGTATCGAGAGTTTCTTGGTCTTGATCTCTTTCTCGCCGTAGATTAGGATGTAGGGGACCCAGCTGAGTTCCGCCTCTCTGACTTTGCTCTGTATCGTGTCGCTTCTTTCATCTAGATCCGCGCGTACGCTAGCCTCCTCCAGCTGCGCCAGGAGCTTCAAAGCAGGCTTGACAAACTGCTTGGCGACGGGAATGATTCTGGCCTGAACAGGAGAAACCCAGACTGGCAGCATCGGCTTCTTGCCCTTCCTCTCAAGGCGAACGGCCGAGTCTAGCAATGCGAAGAGGAAACGTTCTAGGCCGCCGAGAACAGCGGTGTGAATGATTACTGGGAAGACCTTCTCTCCCTTCTCATTGGCGTAGCTGATCCCGAATCGCTCCGCGTTCCCCACATCTATCTGAAATGTTCCTATCTCCCGTGGCCTGTCAAGGTCATCGATGATGTTGTACTCCACGTTTAGGACCCAGTAGTAGATGCCTTCTGGAACAAAGTTGAGCAGTACGGGCTTCTTCTCAACCTTGACAAGTTCTAGGAAGAGTTTCTTGTGGCTTTCGAAGAAGGAACGCGTTGTGTTGTAGAGGGAGACGTATTCTCTATCGAGTTTGCGGACCTCCTCGTAGATGACCCTGTGAACTCTCCTTCCAACGTCAATAGCCTCTTCTAGGTTCTTGAGGTAGATGTGGAGGTCCGGCATGAGGAACTTGCGGAGCCTGAATGAGAGGAGCAGTTCCCCGCTCTGTTCCATTCTGTAGCTGTCTGCCACCTCGAAGGTGCCGAACGGCAGGTTTCGATAGCTGAGGGTCCAGTCTTTGACCATGGAGAATTGCTGGAAGCACGCCGCATACCGAAGTACGAAGGTCCTATCGTCCACCTTGACCTCGTAGGCTCTGGACCCGAAGAGCTGCAGATGTTCCTTGATCGGCTTGACAGTTACGTCGAACATGTTCGTGCCTTTCACGTTGAGTATTGGGATTCCTATCCTTCTGATGACCTGGTTAGCATACTCGCCCAATAGGTCCATTACCAGCGTGGCCTCTGGACCGAACCTCATCTGGCCCACATCGGCGTAGGACTCCCATTCTATTCCGAATCTGCGGGCGTACTCAAGGAAGTGCGGTTCTCCCCCAGTCAGTCCCTTCTTCAGCGCCTCCTTCTCTACCAGGGAACGGAGTTCTTCCTGTCCCGGTTTGAACTGGAAGCTTTCCGGGTTATGGAGATTCCCCTCTTGATCCATGACCATGTATTCGGTCTTGAGAGTTGTGACGGTCTGTTTTGCCTGAGCTTGCGGCGTAATTGTTCTGGAAAGTTCGGAGAGGGGATGACCTTTGCAGGTTATCGTGAAGCTCTTGTACCATCCGAATGGGCTTCTGCTAACCTCGTATCCCTTGCTTGCCAGATTCTCTTCCAGGCCTCTGAGAATCTTGATGGCTGGGTCCCGGGATGCGAGGTTCGTGGAAAGATGTGCGTAGGGGTACACCATTACGCGCTTGGTCTTTAGCCAGCCCAACACTTCGTCTATTGAACTCGCCGCGTTCTCAACTACGCTCTCGGGCGCGTCTTCGTCTATTTTCTCGACGGTACAGAACGCTACGAGCCCGTCTTCAAGAGCACCCCTTTTCATCGAGACATCTACGGGCTCCGGCTCTTTGACTGCTTTCTGTTTGGCTTCGTACTCGAACCGGTCCGCATGTATTAGGAGCAATCTCAAGGCATCATCCTCCAACGCTCAATCTTCTTGTCTTTGCGCAGTTTCTTCTTGAGCTCCTTGTAATGGTTCTTGCAGAGATACCCTCTGCCCTGCGAGGACACTTTCAGACCAGCTTTGGAGATGTCTTCTGGCGATATTGACCTAATCGCGTTTTCTGAGCACCCTGTGACGGTACACTTTACGCCCTTAGCAACTTTTCCCATGACAGCGGCCTTGGTTGAGGGCCCAAAGGTCTGTAAAAGAAAGTTTCGCGTGCTGAATCACAACCCTCTAAAAGACCCGGGAGGCAGAGCTGGGGCCCCCATGCTTTCCAGAATACAGCACCTAGTGGAGGGATTCTTCGAGTCCTCAGCAGGTATCTTCAAGAGGGCTGGTCTGTCCCCGAACTCCGTTTCGGTTCTTGGGTTCGCGCTAGCCCTGCTCACGTTTCTCTTCTATCTGGATGGCCTTCGTTCCGGGTTGGAAAAGGCGGGGGCGGTCCTTGCATTGTTGCTTGCCAGCTATTTTGATGCGCTTGATGGTGCGATGGCGCGACGGTATGGGCTAGTGTCCAAAATGGGAGGCATCCTCGACAGTATCCTTGACCGGGTCGGAGAATTACTCCTCTATTCAGGCCTCGCAGCTGGGGGACTTGTGGATTTCCGATTGGCACTATGGGTGTTGTCAGCTTCCTTCATGATAAGTTATGCGCGTGCCCGAGCTGAGGCAGAAGGCATTGTTATGAAGGGTGTGGGAATTGCAGAGCGTCCAGAAAGACTCCTGATATTGCTAGTTGCGACGATTCTCCAGCCGTTGTATCCCGCTTCTTTGTTCTGGGGAGTGCTGTTGATAGCAGTCCTAGCCTCGGTGACAGTAGCTGAACGCGTCTACAGGATCGGTTCTGCCGTGTCAGGAACGGGGAAGAAGTGCGGGGTCTAGAGGCGTCTCTCTTCTCTGGCCCGGACCTTGGTGACGCCGAAGTGAACTGAGCAGGACACGCATAGGTTTTTCATCACACGCTGACGGGCAATGTATGCTCCCTTCGCCCTCAGCTCCTTGGCAAGAGAAGGCTCCACCAGCGAGACCCAGGATGATACCCTCTTGACCTTGTCCCGTGGTGTCAGCATCCCACAGTTGGTGCACTGTACCAGCTCGCTCCGACCCTTTCCACCCTTGCTGCGACCTCTGGACCTACGCTTCTTCGTCATCTATCTTCAAATCCCTACCCGCCCTGTGAAGCCTTACTACTAATCTCTTCCCGTGGTCTTGAGACACGCTACACAGACGGCGAACAGGGTTGAAGGCAGCGGTTTTCGGTAACCTAACAGTGGACGAGATAGAAGGCAATGGTGTTGTTAGGTTCGCCCCTGGAGGCTCAGCACTCTACGTTTCAGCCACCTCTGCCTACTTTGGCATTGACGTCAGCGTAGTGGCAAACATAGGCCCAGATTACCCGAGGGATACTCTAGCTTGGTTGAAGAACAAGGGAATTGATGTTAGTGCCGTAAGGAGCATCAGCGCTCCATCGACTCGGTTCAGGCTCACTTACCGGAATGCTTCTCGCAAGCTTCGAATACTTCAGCCGGGGAGCGGGCTTAGCGTCGATACGGTCGAGGGGCACTGGCAAGCGGCACATCTCGGCCCCGTATTCGGTGAAGTCAAACATGCACTTGCCCGACTGGTCCGTCGTCATTGTCGCTTCATGTCCTTGGACATTCAAGGACTGATCCGCGCTCCTAGAGGAGATGGCTCTGTCCGACTTGTTTCGAGACCTCTCGATCCGATTCTCCGCATGTGTGACCTAGTGAAGGCGTCGCGGGAAGAGGCTCGTGTACTGACTGCTAAGAAGGACCCCTTGGACCAGGCGGAAGCATTGCTTGTTAGGGGACCTAAATTTGCAATGGTCACTCTCGGCCGTGAGGGGACAATTCTTGCAACAGGGAAGGGCGGCAGGTTCATTATTCCTTCGTACCCTGAGGATGAAGCCGTTGATCCTACGGGATCGGGCGACGGTTTTGTGGGAAGCTGGCTTGCCACGTTCCTATTCACAAGAGACCCCGTTTGGGCTGGAAGTGTGGGGTCAGCGTTCGCATCTATGATGCTCCGAGGCCGTGGTCTCGCAAAGTTTCGCTTGTCTAGGTGGGAGCTGTTTCGCCGTTCAGCTTGGGTCTACGGAAGGGTGAGACCTTGTAAGTCGCTAAGCTAGTATGACCTTGCGAAATAGACCATCTGTGACCCATCGGTCCCGCAGTGGACGCACTTTCCTGTTTCCTTCCGCTGGAATGGGACCAGCCTTACGGTGGCCCCTGTCTCCTGCTTTATCTGGTCCTCGCATATCACATCGTCGCAAAGGAAGGCTTTGATGAAACCGCCTTTCTCCTCCAGTGTCCGGTTGAAGGATTCCATATCCTCGGCTTTGCTGGTAAGCTGGTCCATCGACTTCTTCGCCCTCTGGAACATGGACTCCTGAATCTCGTCAAGCAACTTCTCCATCTTATCTTCTGCTGAGGAGCGAGGGATAGTAGATTTCTCGCCCGTGTCTCGCCTCACAACCGTTACTTGCTTGCTCTTGACATCCCTCGGACCTATCTCCACTCTCAAGGGGACGCCTTTCATCTCCCATTCGTTGTACTTCCAGCCGGGAGTGTATTGGGTCCGGTCGTCCGTGTAGGTTCTGATGCCACATTTCTCGAGAGTTGAGGCAAGGTGTCTCGTTTCCTTCAGAATGTTTTCGCTGTCTTCTTCCTTGTAGAGAATGGGTACAATGACGACCTGTATGGGTGCTATTCTGGGGGGGATGATCAGCCCCTTGTTGTCGCCGTGTGTGAGGATCATGGTTCCTATTAGCCGCCAAGATACTCCCCAGGAAGTAGTCCAAGCGTAATGTTCCTTCTCATCAGTTCCCAGATATTTGATTTCGAAAGGTCTTGAGAACTTCTGGCCCAGATGGTGGGATGTTCCCATCTGGATTGCTTTTCCATCAGGCATTATTGCCTCCAAGGTCGTGGTGTAGACCGCGCCCTTGAACTTCTCCCGCTCTGTCTTCTTGCCTGCTAGGACGGGTATGGCAAGCTGGTCTTCAGCCAGCCGAGTGTAAATGTCAAGAATTGTCATCACTTCCTTCTCCGCCTCCTCTTCTGTCGCGTGCACCGTGTGGCCTTCCTGCCAGAGAAACTCTGTAGTTCGAAGGAACGGCCTGGTAGAGGTGATCTCGGCCCTTACAACCGAATTCCACACGTTGATGAGAACCGGGAGGTCCCGCCAGCTCTTAACCCATTTACTGTACGACTCGTAAATGATTGTTTCTGATGTCGGACGAACGGCTAACCGCTCGCCTAGTTCGTTGTCTCCTGAATGTGTGACCCAGAAGACTTCGGGAGTGAAGCCCTCGAAATGCTCAGCCTCCATCTTCAGCAATCTCTCGGGAATTAGGAGGGGGAAGTAGGCGTTCTTGTGTCCAATTTCCTTTATTCTCTTGTCGAAATACTCCTTGATCAGTTCCCATATGGCGAAGCCATGGGGCATCAGAACCATGAATCCTTTGGCACTGGAATAGTCTGCTAGCTGAGCCTTTGTGACAACTTGAGTATACCATTCCGATAGATTCTCGTCTTTTTTTACAGTGATGCCTAGCTCCTTTGTGCTCATCGACAGAGCCTCCTGGAAGTGCGGAGCAGCGGGTGGCTACGGAACGGGAGTTTGTGGAAGAAGTTCACCCATGTGGGATCATTCCTCAGCGAGGCAGCAAGACCCGGAATCATGCTATTTAGGCTTTCTTTCTCCCAGTGGTTGCTCAGCCAGGAATGTCAAAACCAGCGGGTTCGCGTAACGTATGACTTCCTCGCTGGTGCTTCTGTGAAAGATTTTCGCCCAGCCGCTTCTAATTCGGCGTTTCATCATCAAGACGACAGTGTAGCCGCCGCTGTTTGCCTCTGTGATTATTCCGTCAGCTGTGTCTCTTGCGGTGACGACTTTGGTTTCAACCCTGTATCCTTCGGTTTTGAGCCAGCCCGCCGAATGGCTCAGGAAATCCTCCGCCTTCCTAATATCGTCCCTCCACAAATCCGGGTCCAAGGGGTTTGTTCTCTGCGGGACTTCTAAGACTCGGAAGAGGACGATGAGCGGGTCTTTGAGAGTGGCGAGAACTTGCAGTGCTTTGAAAAGGCGGTTCTTGTCGATGAAAGTAGAGACGGGAAGGAGTATCTTGGTGGGTTGCTGATTGCTCTGTCCAGAGCTCATTCTGCTATCGGCTTTCCTTCCCTCTTGTGAGTATAGAGGACCACGGAAGAAACCGTGCTTTTCACGCCGCTAATCTTCAAGACTTTGTTCTTTAGGAGCTCGCGAAACGCGAGGATATTCTCTACTTTGAGCATGCAAACTATGTCGTACTCGCCCGTTACCTCGAACACGTCTGTGACTTCTGGGAGCCTAGTGAGATTCTCCGTGACTCTTTCCAGCTCCTTTGACTCGACGAACAGGTTGAGGAAAACTCGAACATCCCTGGGCATGGTTCTTCGAACAAACTGGGAGTTCGGTAGATAAACCCGAGGGCCAGCTCTAATGGTGAGCCGGTCGGAATTGCTGACTAAGATTGATGCAATCACAATCTTAGCTCGGGAACGTCACCGTCGTCTACCGCGTACCTCCACTCGCCTGACAACCATGAGCTTGCCGGGGTATCTGGAGAGTGCTGCATAGGCGGAATCGATCCTCTCCTTCTCCACGTCCCCTTTCGCTGCTTTTCGCTTTATCAGCACTATTACATCGTTGGCTTCAGACTCGGCCTCTTGGCGGAGCACTTCGAACAGAGAGCCAACAGCTACCCTCGCTTGGCACTTGAATCCTGCATCTCTCAGTCGTTTTGCGATGTCTTCCAAGTCGCTCTTCTCAGCGTCTTCCAGCTTCTTCAGGTAGTCGTAGTGTCCGAATTCCCCCGGCCTTGGAGTCGCTAATGCTGGGTCTATGACGTTGAAGAGGGTGAGGTTGAAGCGTGGGTCCAACGCTCTCGATAGCGCTTGGGCGACGGCATCAGGGTCTTCCGGGGTCCTGACAAGAGCGAGGGCATTCATGACATAGCCACTTGGCTTGATTTGTCTACCACCCTCTTTGGACATGATTGGTAAAGAGTGGAGTTTTCTGTAGACTAGAAACCCGGCTAATCCGACTAGGAGCCAGGACGCTCCGAGCAACCTCCCGGCTGGGTGGAAGATAATAATCAAGAGCCAGATGGATGTACAGCTGATTGTTCCGATTACGCTGATTGCGGGGATAATGATTCTACGCTGGCCCAATCGGAGATTGATCTCGCCTGGAACCTTCCAAGGTCTGTACGTGTCGGGCTCTGTGTTCCGAAGGATGATTAGGCTAAGGTTGACCATGATGTAGGATAAGAGAGCACCGAAGTTGTAGAGATCAGCGACAAGCTCGAGATTCCCTGTGAGGGAAAGCGCGGCTCCGGCTACTCCGAATATCAGAATGGCCCTTACTGGGGTTCGGAATGTCTTGTGCACCTTGTAGAACCATTGTGGTAGAAGTCTGTACCGTCCCATAGAGAAGGAGACCCTTGAAACTCCGATTACTCCAGTGTTTGTTGAGACGTAACAGAGCGCGAAGCCGGTGAAAGCGACGATTGGCGCGAGTAGAAATCCGATTGACGGTATCGTCTGCGCCATGGCAGTTACAGGGTTGTGGATATTCTGCACGAGACCCTCTGCTCCTATGCCCCCTACTCCGGCGATCGACAATCCAATTGTGAAGATAAGGACGAAGATGATCGAGAGTTTGTTGGCGCGTGGAATCCACCGGTAGGGCTTCTTAGTTTCCTCCGCAGCCTGTGCGATCGACTCTATCCCGATGAAGGATGCCATGGCTAGAGTGGCCGCGTAGATGAAATTCTGGAAGGTCAGGTGGACAGGGAGAAGATAGTCGATGCCGGGGCGGGGCTGATTTACGCCCAGGCTAAGGAGCTGTGAAAGGAAGAGGTTCCAATCGAAATGAAGGGCGAGAGACACAACGAGGACAATGCTTTGCACCGAGATTCCCACCGCAACTAGAATCTCGTTAAACTTGGAGGATCCTCTGATTCCTGTGACATTTAGTAGAAGCAGAAAGAGGACAAGTCCTACTGCGAGCATCCCGAGTGTCCTGAGATTGCTTGGGTCCACAATGTTCGTCGGCAGGAAGTAGCTTAGGTAACCGGCCGCGGCCAGAGAGAAGAGCGCTATGTCGACTGTGTAATCTAGCATTACCGCCCAACCGGCGACGAAGCCTCCTAGATCGTTGAAGGCCTTCATGGAATATACTTGAGCTCCGCCAGCATAGGGGTATGTGGTGGCCAGCTCAGCGTAGGCCAACCCTGTGGCCACATAGGTTACTGATGCTACCAGAAAGGCGATGGGCGTAGCTCCGCCAGCATAGAGTGCAACCAGCCCAAGGGCTATGAACACGTTCGCGCCAACATCAGCATAACCCATGGAGAAGGACCCGTACCAGCCAATGTCCCTCTTGAGGGACTGCTCTTCCTCGCCCAATGTACGACCAGACTCCGGTTAGGTCGGGGGCGTTGTAGACTCCGGCTATTTAACCAGGGGATCTCCAAACGGCTGCGGCCGGTAGAAAATCCGAGAGAGACGAAAGCTGATGGCCGCCATGCGGAGGCTACAAGGTAGCCGAGTACAATCCGTAAGGCCCGGAGAGGTACAATAACAGTGAGAGTAGAATGAGGCTGAGGGAGAGGGGCGTCTCTTTTCTTGGTGATCGATAACGGGATGGTATACCGTCTCAGCGGGGGTACTGCTTATCGGCCAATCTTCGGAAAGAGGCTACTCGTTCAGCGAATACAAGAGACCCGCCAGGAAGGAAGCAGAGACTGGCAAATCCGACGATAATTCCAGGTAAAAGTCTCGTTGGGGAGGAAACACCCTAAGGGGATCGTGAAGTAGCAACAGACCACAGACCCCCCGCCATGGTCCCCCATGGGGGGTAGGTCCTAGCTCGTAAGAAGCAGCAACAGACCCCCCAGGGGGGTACCTATCAGCGATAAGGGTCCTGGAGCGCCTTGTTCTAAGCGGAATCCAGGAGAAGGAGAGGACTGAGACTTTCGACTGGTGGCAGAAGCCCTGGCCAAGCTACTCCTCGATCTGCGGGCCAAGAAGGGTCTTGTCCATCCTTGGCTGGAGCGCTGGCGGTCTTGACCCCCCACCCCTCTCCCTCTAGGGGGATGAGTATGCTTCCGGGGGAGATGGCTCGCGAAACAGGCCACCCTCACCCCCTATAGGGGCCTTCCACGCATTATTTGGCCTATCCAGCTCGCAGATCAGAAAATGCTCTGGTTAGGATTGGCAGGTGGCGTTCTTGGAGGTCTTCTGGCCTGTAAGGCTCAGGTCAGGGCTTTCGCGAGGTTTTGACCATCAAAACGCGAAAAATCGTTACGGACCTGCCCGAAAGGCTGGTCAAAAAGCTGAACGAGACAGCTCGCAAGTATCACAGGACCCGGAAGGAGATGGTCAGGGTCATCTGCGAGGACTGGCTCAGGGAGCGGGAAGGATACTGCAAGTGATGGCTTGCAGAGTGCTCCTCGCAATACAACGAAGAATCAGCCCAGATTCTGAAATTCCAAGCGGCGCATTTCAAACCACGCTAAGAACAGGCAACTTTCCAGGGAACTTCAGGACCCGGAAAAACGCCCGGAGTCAATCCAGACCCGTGAAATTCGCCCGAAAAAGACCCAGACCAGCAACTCGTCCACTATCCGGAAAAGACTATGCAACCAACTCGCGCGAGACAAATCCCGTGAGTCCCGAAAGGACTCGAATAGTTTTCATTCCAACGGACCCGTCGGCTCTTCCGGAAGATGAGGCAGTATAGATGGCAACGGTTGCCGGGACCAGACGCTATACACGCTCAAGAACAACAACCTCTCATTGTGCGACACTTACGTTAACACGCTTTTATCGAGGCTCAGCCACTTCGAGCCCGGCTTTCAGGACGCTCTCCAATGCGAATAATCGCTGACCTCCAGATTCACAGTCCCTACAGCCGAGCCACAAGCCAGAACATGAACCTCCACGACCTAAACCGGTTTTCAAAGATCAAAGGGCTTGGAATCGTCGGAACTGGGGACTTCACTCATCCTGACTGGAGAAAGGAGCTCTCAAGGAACCTTGAGGAGTCCCAAGGCTCCGGGCTGTACGTGCTCAAGGGCATGTCGTCCACACTTTACATGCTCACTGGTGAGGTGAACACGACGTACGTCTTCGGGGAGAAATCCAGAAGGGTGCACCATTGTCTTCTCGCCCCGTCTATCGAGTCTTCGGCGGTTGTGAGCGACCGACTGTCCAAGTTTGGCAATCTGAGCAGTGACGGAAGGCCCACCCTTCAGATGTCTGCCATGGAGCTTGTGGATGAAGTGCTCGAAGCCGATTCCAAGTGCGTTGTCTTTCCTGCTCATGCCTGGACTCCCTGGTTCAGCCTCTTTGGTTCGAACAGCGGTTTCGACTCCATAGTTGATTGCTACCAAGAACGAGTCGACAGAATCTTCGCACTAGAAACGGGCATGTCTTCAGACCCGCCTATGAACTGGAGACTTTCCCAGCTTGACAGATTCTGCCTTGTCTCGAACTCTGACGCCCACTCTGCTTGGCCTTGGAGATTGGGCAGAGAAGCCAATGTTTTCGACCTGGAAGAGGTGACATATGAGAATGTCGTAGGCGCGATAAGGGCGAAGGACCCGAGACGCTTCCTGTTCACGATAGAGACTTCGCCGGAATATGGCAAGTACCACTGGACTGGCCATCGAGCTTGCCAGATTTCCATGTCTGCCCAAGAGGCTCGAAAGGTCGGTGACAAATGCCCCAGTTGCGGAAAGAAGATGACTAGAGGGGTGGAAGAGAGGGTTGAAGAGCTTGCGGATAGACCCCCTGGTTTCACGCCTGAGAACGCGGTTGGGTATCATCACCTGTTGCCGTTATCAGAAATTATCGGAGTCGTCATAGGACAAGAGAATCCAGCCTCATCCCAAGTTTGGGAGACCTACGACGCGCTGACGAAGAGATTCGGTTCCGAATACTCCGTGATGCTGGACGCACCCTACGACCAGCTCGCTCACTCAGCCGGTGCTGACCTTGCGCAGGCAATTCTGAAGGTTCGAAATGATCAAGTCTTCGTGGAACCGGGTTATGACGGTGTCTATGGAAGAATGGACTTTTCCAAGCAGCCCCTTGCGAGAGGAAACACAAATCCTGTTGGGCTTGAGCAGTATGTTTAGTTGGACTTGAGTTTCAGCTTCTTGGGCAGATACTCGTCGACTATGTAGGTAAGACCGTACCGGCTGAATGCTTCCTGTTCGGATTTCTTCCGGATTTTTCGAAATGTATCGATCTCCCTCTTCCAAAGGTCGCCTGCGTACCTCGGGTCCTTCTCAAGCTCATTCAACCGTTTCACATCAAGATCTGTCAGGGGGTCGCTGGGCAGTTTGTAGTCCACTATGTCGGTGGCCCATACTCCTCCCCAGATAGCATCAGGGGTGTTGAGGTCTCGCAGGTGGGCAGCATTGGCGGAGCCGGAGATAATGACCATTGCAATGTGCATTCCCCACGGGTCTCCGTCTGTGAAAATGTAGACCGGAATGTCGAGTTCTTTGTTGAGACGGCGTAAGAGGAATCTTGTCGCCCTAGGCGCTTGACCGGCTGTATGAATGAGCACCGCTTTGAACCGCTGGTGAACCCTTTCTTCGATGAATCTTGTGAAGAGGCCGCCTTTCTCAATCGCGATTACTTTGTCGACCTTCCTCTTATCCGGCGGGACGAACTCAGCTGTGGTCAGTGCGGGACCAATCAAGACGCCGTCAGGGTGAGAAGTGAGGTTGAGACGTCTCCCCTCGTAACCTGGAATCGTGTATTCGATGGTCAGGTCTCCGAAAATCGCGCTTCTCTCCTCTGGATATATCTTGAAGTCTTCTCGGGAGAACCCTGTTACTGTCTCCAGATCTGTGATTAGGCTGTCGCTCTCCTGTTGGTCTTGGAAGTCCATTTCGTATGCTTGTGCAGAGTAGAACACGTCCCGCAGAGTACTGGTCTTGTTCTGATGTGTAAGTTCGTCGGCAAACATCGCCGTCCAGAGAAGTTGAGTGAATGGCCGTATCTGTCCTACATTTCGGGCGCTTCGCTTAACCTCCCCCTCTCCAAGGATGTATTGCCTCGTTTTCTCGTCATACTCTATGTTTGACACAGACCTGCTTGGGATCTTGAAATGGGGGAATTCCCCCTTCAGGAGTTGACGGTATACTTTTCGACCCTGGTCCTCCAGGGACGCGAGAACCCTTTTCTTCCTCTCCTTTATGGTGCCTTTACTTTTCTTCCGCACCATATTTCCTCACCTTGTTGAGTAGGGGGCTGACATCGGGCACCTTCTTCTCCTTTGAGAGTTTGGTTGAGAATTCGGCTACCTTCGGCAGGTATCTTCCAAAAACATCAAGCTTCTTTTTCTCTTGTTCAAGGTGTTCCCGTCTTGAGAGGTATAGTTTCAGTTTTCTTCCAACCTCTCTAATCGCGTTAAGAATCTCGTGTTCCACCTCAGGTCTGTCCGCGATGAACTCTTTCCCAACAGTCTTGTAGGGGATCTTGGTGCTACACACATGGACGAAGACTGCTAGTGGGGTCTCGCGGGGGACGACCCTGTAATTTCGCCAGTCGACCAGTGTGTTGACGACTTTCCACGACACGTCACTGGCTTCGTCGAAGAGCAGTGGAATCTTGTTCGCAAACCTGAACAGAAGAATTCCTCCCTCGGTCGGGATCTGCTTCGAACATGCCAGTCCAACTTCCACTATGAATGGGAATCCTGAGTACGTGGAGGGTTCTCGCTGCCTTGTCACCAGAAATGTCGAACCAGCCTTGACATCTTCATTGGTCAGCTCGAGTTCCTTCCTTATGCCAGTGGCCAGTAGGTCCTCGCCTAGGGGCGAGAGGCAACTTGGGTCGGGAGCATGAAGGCCTTCGAAGGTCTTTACTGAGTTGACGAATTCCACTATGTCATCAGGAGTAAGCTTGCTAGGATTCTTTTCTTGCCAGAATGCCCTACTTTCAATCTTGCCTCCGGCTTTTCGAATCTCCTTCTCGAGTATCTTCGCCTGTTCGTCAAGCGAAAGCTTCCCTACTCTCGGTCTCTCTCTCCCCCTCACTGCGTTTCTTGTGGTGGTTTCGCTTTCTCCTTCTGTTCCAGCACCCTTCTTGCCCTCCCCGTCGGTCGCCGTACTCCGCTTCTTCGCCTCCTGCTCTGCGACTGGTTTCTCACTCGCTTCCCTCGGGCCTTTGTTGTTTTCTCCAGGTAATATCGCCCTAACGTCGAGTCCCAATTTTGACGCTACGGCTTTGAGGGATTCCACACGAGCGTGATTGAGAAACTGTTGGGCCGTTGTGCTACCTATCTTCTGAAAATGCGTCGTCAGGAAAGAACGTAGCGTGCGTGCCTTCGTGAATTCTAGCATCCTTTGAACGGTCTCAACGTCGACGCCGTACGGATGTGGCAGTGTCTCTTCAGGCGCCTTGGGCACCCTGGTCGTTCCTCTGAGGAATCGGTAGAGCCTGCCGCGGGGGTCGACGAAGGTGATGTTAGCGTAGGGTACGATGATGGCTGTTTGTTTCAAGTATTCGAGAATTTTTGGAATTGCACGTACACAGTCAGCCTCGGTTTTGATTTCGATAATCGTGCCTCGCCATCGTTTCTTGTTCGAATGCTGCTTGGTCCTTAGGACGATGGGTTTGTTTTTCTGTATGTCTATGCGTAATATGACCTCCGTCACCTTCTCTCTTGGACTCGTGCTGGAGACGATTCTAGCTTCCGAATGTGTGGTTATCTGGCCGTAGAGTATGGCCATCTTTCCTCCTAGCCCGAAGGTGCCCCGCGTCTGTCTCAGCTTGTACTTCGACCCGTAGAGAACTTGGCCGAAAGCTGACGGGATTACTTCAGCCGGGACCCCGATTCCGTTGTCTTCCACTCTCAGTGTGTAGGTTCCGGGTCCGTCTAATGGTCCCGACTCGTGTGAGATTCTCAGGTAGATGTCCGGTGGAGTCTCGATCGTTTCGCATGCATCAAGCGAGTTCTCGACGAGTTCGCGGACTGAGGAGTAGATGGCCCGAGTTGGATTGGTGAATCCGGCGATGTCTCGGTTGCGGTAGAAGAAGTCAGCCGCACTGATCTCTTGGAAGACTTCAGCGACTGTCATGGACCACAGTCCAAGAGGTCTGCTGAGGTCATTTTTTCCTTGATGGGCCTGGTGAGCCTTCCCACAGTCCTAAAGCTTTCTCCTTCTTGAATTGCGCCCTCCTCTTTCTTAGGAACTTATAAACGGTGCCATGCTGTCTTCCGCTAATCAGCTTCTCCAGTCCATCTTTCGCATTTGAAACTGCTTCAAAGGTTCCTATTATCGAAACAGTGTGGCCGCTGACTGAAATCAGCGTCCCCGTCAACTCTTCAATGATCCTGCGCGTCTTGCCCTCTCTTCCTATGATTCTCCCATCTACTCTTCTGATTTCGGACTCGTTCTTTCCGAAGAAGTCGTGAAGGTCAATAATGCCGAGCGAATTGTCTTCGTTGAAGAGGGCGAAAGCCCGCTGCGGAGAGAATCCTCTCCCAATCGCCGAAACCAGGTCCTTTGCCCTGAGGGCGTTTGCCGGGTCGGAAGCATCAGGCCTTAGGCCAATATCTACCGACCCCGATTCGCTATCAATTGACAATGCGACAGAAAGCTTCTCCTCAATTAGCGATTTAACAGAGCCCTTGGGACCTACGAGTACGCCGATCCTATCCTTGGGGATTATTGCAGCGGTTCGGGTTTCTGTCACTAGTTCTCTTCTCCGAAGATCTTCTCGTATGAGCGGGTCCTCACCTTGAGCATTTGGAAATAATGGTTTAGGTTAGAGATATCGCGTTCCAGGAAAACGCGTGCCTCGGGGTGTTCCTTCGAGACTGCCTGTCCGAAGTCGATGAGTACCGGGTAGCCGTTTGGGATCATGATGTTGTACTCGCTAATGTCCCCATGAACCAGGCCGGCCTTGGAGTACAGTTGCTTAACCATTTCAACTATCTTCCTGTACCAGTCCTTAGGGGATTGGAGTTTGACATCGCGGAGGAGCGGGGCCGGTATTCCCTCTCTTCCGATGAATTTCAGGAGAAGCACGTTCTTCTCCACATGGATTGGGGTTGGGACCTCTACCCCAGCGTCACTGGCCAGACGGAGGTTCCAGAATTCCTTCAAAGCCCACTGGTCGACTAGGGAAGTTGTATCGTGCTGGACCTCCTTGAACCTAGGGTCTCCCTGGAGATACTTCAGTCGGCCTTGGCGGAAGATCGCGGAAGTGGTGAGAAAAATCTTGACCGCGACTTCCCCGCCCTCGGAATCTATGCCGTGGTAAACTCGGCTTTCCTTGCCGGACTTTAGCACCCCGTGGAGCTCCCTGAGCTTTCCGGTGTTGAGCATCTTGAGAACTGTCATTATCGTTCTGCGATCGAAGACCTCTTCCAGAGTTTCGGTGTCTTCGCTCCACTTTATTCTAACTCGCCGTTCTCTGTCGTACCGAACTTCCCGCCGCTTTAGCTTCTCGTCAACCTTGTCGCTCAGTGGAACAGTCCCCGTAGTTTGGAATGGCTCCTCCGGGTCCCTCTTGAAGTTGAAAGCGACGGTAGAGAGATTTGATTATTCGGAGTAGGAATGGTAAATTTGTTATCATATCCGAAGCAAACCTCGATACTGTCAATATTCGAGCCGTTCTCAACCGGCTGAAGTCATTGCAAAGCCTTAAATCAATTCTGAAGCGGAAAAGAACCCTCTACAGCAAACGGTGAAACTTTGGCTGTAGAAGAGAAGTTATTCGTAAGAAAAGCAACTGGGCTAGTACGAGAAATCGGCTTCATCACTGCGATCATCATCGTTATCGCCAACGTCGTAGGACTCGGGTGGCAAAAGCGCGTTTTCCAATTTACTGGGCTGGCCCCGCTCCCCGAGAACGAGTACATTGCGGGCATCAGCCCAATGACTATGGCTTTCATCCTCGGAGGAATCGCCATTCTTTTGTCGGTCTTAGCCATCGCCGTCCTCACCGCCGCAATGCCTAGATCAGGCGGCGGTTACGTGGTCATTTCGAGAATCGTCGGGCCATTCTGGGGATTCACTGGAGCCTGGCTAGAGTTTCTTAGCATAGCTTGGTCATTTGGCATCATCGCCGTCGCAGTATTCGAAGGAATTTACCTCATCATGGGGCCTATCGCCTTCGGAACCGGCTTCACAACCCCTGCAGGAATATCGCGCGACGTGTTTCTCTTCTCGGTGGGACTACTGTTGGTCATTGCCTTCACGATAGTCGGTGTGTTCGGTGTTAAGCTCACCGGGATGCTTCTTCAGGTAATGTTCTGGATCCCTGCAGTTCTTACGTTCTTCGTGTTCGGACTCTTGGGCCAAGCCAACTCGACCACTATCACAAATGGATTAAGCACACTCTTTCCTGGAGTCTCTGCTCAACAGTACGTGGACGCGGCCACAAACGCAACAGGTACTTTGCCTTCTACGGTAGTTGCGATTCAGGACCAAGCGGGTGCAGTAGGAGGCTACTGGGGGGCAGTCGGGACCGCTCTCATAGGTGCCTACTTTGCCTACATTGGCTATGCAGCTTCGACGTTCGTGGCGGGGGAGGTCAAGGAGGCCAATCGCTCCATACCGAAGGCTGTCATAATAGCAACTCTCCTTATCATTGCACTGTACATTGCCGTATCTTCCGCCGCGGCCGGAGCTCTGAAAGGAATAGCTAGTGTCACAGTCGACGGCAAAGAGTACTCGCTCTTGTCGGCATGGAGCTACATGTCCCATGGTGGTTCGATTGGGGCACCATCTTTGGATAGTGTCGGACTGCCCGATGTGGGCCTTTGGACCACATCAGTGGCTGGACTGGTAGCGGCGGGCATCGGCCTGAAGGACTTTAACGTATTACTTGTTGTATTCGGTGTCTTTTGGATAGCCAACGACATCCCCCCGTTCATATTGACTGCTTCCCGCATCCTCTTCGCCATGTCATTTGATAGGGTTCTTCCAGGTCCGCTCGCTAATGTCAACGACAGGTTCCACTCTCCAATCAATGCGGTAATAGCTACCGGAGTAGTCGCGACATTGGGATTAGCCACGGAGTCCGGTGTCTTCGATTCAGGTAAGAGTTGGAATCCGGGAGGCAACCTTGTCCTCCAAGGTACACTGGGAAGCGTGGGCGGAGTGGGAATTACAGACCTTGCAGATGCGCTATTCTTCACGCTTTTCACCCTGTCCCTCGTCATCCTCCCGCTGAGAGCTAGCAAACGCCAGATCTTTGATACTGCTCCGTACAAGCCGGGTGGAAAATGGGGGATGGTACTTTTGGGAGCAGCTGGGGTGATAGCGAACCTGTTCATCGACTACGAATTGCTATTCGCACCGGCAGGTGACTTCAACCTCGGAGCACCGAGGACCTTTGACCAGCTGTGGGGACTGTGGTTCGTCATCATCCTCGCCGTCATTGGTATGGTGATTTACATAGTACATCGACGTCGTCCCGGAGTGAACTACGCAACAATCTTCGCACAGATCCCGCCAGAATAAGCAACGCCTTCGTACCCCTTCGAATCCTCCGTTTTTTTGCTCCTTCGGACATTACCATCTCCCTTTGGCGATTTTGTAGGCGCTATGGGAAGCCCGGCCGATCAGCTTATTTCCTTGGAAACGACCACTTTGCTCCGATGACCGGGGTCGACACTATCATTGATAGTCTCGAACTCGACCTTATCCAGGGACGAGCTCGTTTGATAGCGGACCTTAATGAGTTCTTTCGGGATGTGCGAGTAGGGGACACCGTTTTCAGCCTCTTGGCTAAGGGCAGGACCAGAAACAGAGGGCTCTTCCTTTCAAGATTCTTCTCATGGACCGCTCTGCCAGACTACTCTGTCTCCCTGTTTTGCTGTGACGAAGGCAGGGCTGGGCGGTTCACTGTGGATAGGCTTCGTAGGAAGATGGAAATCGTATCACAGGCTATCGAAAGGGAAGGACTTCATTGGTCTTGGTTGATTTTATTCTCTGACATGGAACTCCCGGCGTCTACCGTTGCTTTCGTTTCGAGATACGACAGGAGGGAGTTGGGCCTCGCAGTGGTGAGCACTTCATCGGCACAGACAGTGTTCAGCAATAATCAGGTAGGCCGGAGCATCGGGAAGCACTTAGGATTGAAGAAGCTACTGAGGAAGCTAAACCGTGAAAACGTTGACTAGAACCCAAATATCAGTACTGTTGGCTTACAGCTCTCCCTTTGTGCTACTGGTGGCTTTAGCCATCAACATCGGCCTAATCAGCTCTGGAATGTCTCAAAGTCCTCTTAGACTTGTAGCACTCAGTGCCGCCTTTCCCATCGGCTTGTCGATCGGTAGGCTTCTCTACCTGAAGAAGAGCCACGTTGAAATTCGGTTCGATGAGACAACGTTCGTCCTTCGTAAGGGCAGCAAGGAGATTGCACAAGGGAATTGGAGAAGCTACAGGACGGTGTCAATAAGACTCGACCAGTATGGACGGCCCAATTTGAGGCTTTACAAGTCCTCAGACGAGGAATTCCTGGACCTCCCCATTTCTCAGACTAATGCTCGTCCGCAGGAGTTTCGGAACTTTGTTCAGGGGGTTATTTCGGGGAGAAGGCCGTCATCTAGCCTTCGAGTCGTTGAAGCCGCCTAACCTTTCCGTCCTCCAGCTCAACGACGTAGGCCTTCAGAATCCCTTCCGTGTATTCGCTGCCAGGGTTGATACATTGTGTCCTGCCAATGTTCACGAGGCCTGGGCTCTCATGAATGTGTCCGTGGAGCCCAAGCAAAGGCTGGTATTTCTCTATGACTTTCCTTACTGAGACTGACCCGACCGGAATGAATGCTGGTCTTCCTCCTTCGTATACAGGCCTCAGAGTAGGGTCCAGCTTCGGTGCCATATCAATCGTAGAATTGTAAGGAGGGACGTGGAAGCAGAAACACGATGTTTGGACAGACTTTAGCATAGAAATCGTCCGCTCCAACTTCTCCAACAGCTGTTCCTCCGTACACTCCCTGGGACTGTTCCAAGGCGTAGGGTTAGACCAGCCACAGCACGCTGCTTCGTGAACACTGTCAAACTCGACCACTGATTCTTCTGCGAAAGTCACCCGGGGAGATTCCTTTAGCACCGCGTCTAAGGCGAACTTGTCATCGTTGCCAGGGTGAAAAATCACCTTTGTGTTCGGGGCCTTCTGGGGAATGAGAGATAACCATTCCTTGAGCATCTCCACTTCCAATTGCTCAAAGACCTTCTCGACCTTCATCTCGCTCTTGTGGAGTTCATCAAGCTCCTGTGGAGTACACACGTATGGAAGGTAACAGTGTTGGCGAATCTTCTTCTTCAATTGAACGAGCCCGTCCTCAGCAACTGTCTGTTGAGTTCCTTTGAAGTTCGTCGTGTAGGAGCCATCCCCCCTGACAATGGGAACCATGACCTTACTGGTCATGTCACCCCCCATAAGGAGAACATCTGCGGTGAACATGGATGCAGAATTGAGAAATTTCCTCCACACTATGTCACTACCATGAAAGTCGGAGGCGAAAATGATCCTTGTCTTTACCAACCTGTTTGTCCCAGTCGTTCCCCGGTTCTTAAGTTACGTTACGACTACCGTGCGTCGGTGGACATTCATGTTGGCAGTTAGACGATGCTTAAGTACGCATGATCACTTGGGGGCATTTTCTAGGACAAAGTTCTGAAGTTTGGAAGCACCAATAGCAGACGAAGCGAGACGTATTCTTGACGAAGCAAGGTCAAGGGGAATAGTCCTGAGGCTTTTTGGAGGCGTCGCTGTGAAGTACCACTGTCCGAGTGCGTCCCACCGGGAACTCCAGAGAAACTATCCTGACCTAGACTTCTTCGGAACACAGAAACAGGGTCGCCTGATTCGGAAACTCCTCACTGATCTGGGTTACGAGCCCAACCAGAGGTTCAACGCGCTGCACGGGGAGACGAGGCTAATTTACGATGATCCAGCTAACAAGCGATCTGTAGATGTTTTCCTAGAGATTTTCAAGATGTGCCATGTTCTGCCCATTGGAAAGAGGCTTATCCTAGACGAGTTCACTATCCCAATTACCGACCTGTTACTCACAAAGCTTCAGATCGTCGAAGCCAACGAGAAGGACATTCGGGACTTGATCGCCATTCTAAGCGATCACGAGGCCGAGATGACTATCGCACCCTCCCAGAGGGAGGTTATTGACGCTGGTTACATAGCAAGCCTCTGTTCCAGCGACTGGGGTCTTCAAAAGACCGTTACACTCACCCTGAACAAGATCCCGGCGTTTCTTTCTCGTTACGAATTGGACCCTTCATCTGAGCATCTCATCCGAGCTAGAATCGAGAAGCTCCTAAGGGCCATTGACGAGGTCCCTAAGAGTTTGAAATGGAAGCTTAGGGATGCTATAGGAGAGAAGAAGCGTTGGTACGACCTTCCGGAGGTCCCGATCAGAACCTCATGACTAGCATTATCGTAACGTAAACGGCTTCCCTTCTGTCAGCACCTTCTGCGGAACCTTGTTCTTCCACTTCTCCAGCCAAGATAGTTCCGGCTTGGCCTCGCGAAGGTCGTCTGGCAGGAGCTGTGGGATCTCGTCCATGATCGGATACCAGCGTCCGCACTCTGAGCAGACCAGCATTCCCTCCACGATTTCGTCCTTCTCCTCGAAGACGTGAAGGTCCAGTGGATAGTGCTTGTCTATCGGGCAGGCGAGGATGTCCATCAACCGTCTCTTCATGTTATCACTCTTCAACAGGAGATTTCGTGGAGCCTGATAAGTCTAATTCTAGCTGAATGTGTAGGTGACTATCACACGTTGACGACTTGTCGACTCTTGCCCGATCTCAAAGCCGCATCGCATATCCGTATTGCCTCCAATGCGTCCTCCCCCGACGGGTGTGGGTCCGCATCGTTCATTACCGCTTCGAGGAAGTGTTCCAGCTCCAAGCGCAATGGCTCGTCCCACTTAGCGTGAGGCTTGGTGAGTTTCTCTGAGTCCTCTACGGTTATCTCTTGGGTTATGTAGTCGAGGTTTATTGTCGCCTCGCTTCCTGTTATTATGAGGGTCCGGACCTTGCGCGGCGTGAGCCAGTTAGCGTCTATAAACCCGGTTGTGCCCCCGCCAAAGCGCAACACGATTTCCGCGTAATCCTCGAAAGAATGCTTGAGTGAACCGGTCTGGGCATATACCGCGGACACGTCTTCGTCCAATAGATATCTCATGACATCAATATCGTGTATCGCCGTGTCCTTGATCACCCCAACATCCCCTATTCGGACGGGCCAGCGGGCCACTCTTCGTCCTGTGGCGATGATAACCTCGCCAACGACCCTCCTCTCGAGCATTTTCCTGACCATTCCCACGCCTGGGTTGAACCGCTCTATGAAGCCCACCAGCAGTTTCAGGCCGCCTCTTCGGGCTGCACTGATGAGCCTCTCTGCAGCCTTCTCTTCTCCCGTCATCGGCTTCTCGACGAGAACGTTTTTCCCAGCTTCGAGAGCGCTGAGGCCCACTTTGAGATGCGTATGGGTCGGAGTGCAGACCGTTACTGCTTGGAGCCCCGGAGTTCTCAGAAATTTCTGAAGGTCCGTGAACCAGGGCACATCGTACCTTGAGCCTACTTCTCGAGCACGCTTCTCACTAGTGTCGCAGATTCCGAGGAGGTTGCAGGCCCGGCTTTGTCGGAGTACTCTGACCTGGTTTTCGCCCCAGAAACCTGTTCCTATTACGCCTGCGTTGACACGTTTCATGCCTCCGGGCTGCCTCTTCCGATTGAAGTGTAGAAGAGGCCTGCCCGTTCCACATTTGAAGCTTCCATAACCCGTGTCAGGTCGCAGATTGCAGCCGGCCGGGTCATTTCCGAAGCCAGCCTTTGCGGATTGAGTTCCGTTTCTACGGGCCTTTCAAGGGCTATCAGGGCGCAGTTGGCTCTCTGAACAGCCTTGGAAATGGTCTTCTCGACTGTTATGCTCTCAGCGAGGCCATTCAGACTAGCAACCGGGATCTCTCCGGGATAGAGGGAAACTATGGCCCCTCTCCGCTCAAGGGTCTGAAGTATCTGCGGAGGCTCGTGTCTCGCTCCTGTAGAGGGGCGTAGTCCATGCAATCCTAGGACTGCGATTCTCGAATGTCTCATTCGTCTGCCACATCGCGCCAGCGCGTTCTTGATCATTATGAGAATCTGCGTGTGTGCATGTTCGTTCACTCGCCTTGCTGCCCTAATCAGGTGTGAGTTCCACCCGTTGCGGTTTGAGGAGATTGCTATTTGGCTGGCGAGAGCGTCTCTGGCAGGGGTGGTTCTAGGGACTCCAAGATTGTGCAAACCAAAGGCTTTGCATAGATCTATCGCATCAGAATAGTCCACTCGCTCACCTTCACACATGTTGGCCAGCTCTAGTTGGAGGGCACCCACAACGTCTCTGTATATGGGAGTGAACAGTCCCGCTGCCTCTGCTGCGTTGACCTTGGATGTCGTCGTCATGGTCGGGAAGATTCGCAGAAAAACGTCTTGAACATGAGAAACTGCCTTGTCCCCGATCCCTGCGATAATCGCTGGTCTTTCTCTGAAGGCATGTAGAGGCTCACCGTTCCAGAGGAGTGGCGAGTAGCAGAGGCCCACTTCGCTTCCTATCGAGAGACCGCTGTATTTTCTGACGGTTTCCCCGATGGTTTCAAGCGTGTATCCTGGCCTACAGAGGCCAGTGAAGGTGAGATTGCTGTTTTTCTGCAGATTCTTTGCAACATCCCTGACCACTCTCTCTAGGTCGCCTGTTTCACGTTGGTTCGTTGCGTGCCCCGCTACTACGATGTCCTCAATATCAGAGAGAGGCAGGTCTCTCACGTCGGCGGCTTGTCTGATTGTGCCGTTCTTCCGGTGTAGAGAGAGTAGCCATTGAGCCTCGTCCCAGGCCCTTCCCAGGCTTCTCTCGCTGGACCCTTCGAAGGGTCCTGCAAGGTATGTGTGAACTCTTGCTTCTGCGAAGAGGACTGCCATTAGGAGTGCTTCGGGCTGGCTTCCCAATATGGCAAGGCTTCTCGTAGCATCTTGCGAGTTGTGAGATAGAATTTCTGCTCTCTCCGCTCGGGAAACCGCGACTCTTCTTGTTGAGTCGCTTAACCGATTGCTACTTGTCTGTTGAAAAGTCGTACCAGGGAAGGCGACGAGTTTGCTAGCTGCACCACATGGACACAATAATCCATTACCACTAATAGCGTCCTGCAAAATTCAAGACGCGAACTAGCGACACGTTACTCTCATCTTTTATCTAAAGACATTCCCGACGGTTTGTCTGTTAGTGGAGCTGCGTCTTGAAAGTATGGATTGACATTCTAACACCCAAACAGGCTCTCTTCTTCGCTCCACTTCATGATGTCTTCAAAGCTGAAGGACACCAGGTGCTGATTACTACCCGCCTGTATAGGGAGGCTGAACAAGCGCTTCGCTTCAAGAAGCTACACTACGAAGTGGTTGGGAAGCACGGCGGCGGGGCTCCCTTTGGAAAGCTGGTAGCGAGTGGCGATAGGGTAGTGAAGCTTGCAAGTCTGATGAATAGTTGGGACCCTGATGTCGCTGTATCGTTTTCGTCTCCGGAAGCAGCCCGGGTGGCATTTGGTCTTGGGATTCCTCATGTGGCGGCCAATGATTCCCCCCATTCTTGGATGGTGGCCCGATTAACGATTCCGCTTTCGGTCACCGTTTGTTCACCTTGGATAATCAAAGCATCCGTGTGGAAGGCTTTCGGTGCTAGGGGCATTGTCCGATATAGGGCACTGGACCCTTCGGCGTGGCTGAAACGCCACAAGCCAAGTCGCAGGGTTCTTGCCGAACTAGGGCTGGACCCTGACAGGCCCATCGTGTTTCTTCGGACGGAAGAGGCCTTTGCCTCGTACCTCATGGGTAGCGCTTCAGACCGAGCACCAGTTATCCTGCCTGTTATCGAGGAACTCCTGAGATTGCGAATGGACCTGCAAATAGTCGTCTCGACTCGGTATGGTCTCCAGGCTCCGGTCATCAGAAGGAGATTCGGTGGGAAGGTTAAGGTCCTGGATCGCATAATCGACGCAACCAGTCTCATAGCGCATTCTTCAGCTTTCGTAGGCTCTGGCGGGACCATGACTGTAGAAGCTGCGTTGCTGGGAACTCCAGCCATATCTTGTTTCCCGGGCGAGAAGCCGCTTTACATCAAATACCTTGAGAACCTTGGGCTAGTGGATACTATTCGTTCTCCCCGGAGGATCGCTTCTAGGGTCCCGGACATAATCAGCAGTCCGGAAAAGTTCGAAAAGCAGAGGCAAGAGGGGAGAAAGCTTCTGGCGTGGATGGAGGACCCTACGGTGAAGATTCTGTCTGCGGTAAAGAAAGCGTGGAGGAAATAGTCCTGAAAAGTGCGCCGAACTCTCTCCTAGAAAATATACGTTCCAGGGTCGCTCGAGTTTGCGTTGTCGGTCTTGGTTATGTGGGGATGCCTCTGTCTGTCGCCTCAGCGGAGGCAGGTTTCACAGTTGTCGGTGTTGACGTTAGCAAAGAGAAGGTTCGCAAGGTCAACTCTGGGGAGTGCTACGTCGAGGACAAGTACAGCGAGCGGTTTCTGCCCGAGTTCGTAAAGGCCGGCAGGATCAAAGCCACGACGCGTCTGCGTGAAGGTGCCGGGGACGCGGATGTAGTCATAATCTGTGTTCCCACTCCCCTCTCCAAGGAGGGAGAGCCTGACCTCGGTTATGTCAAATCCTTGCTAGGAACCTTTCCCTGTTTCTTCAGAAGTTCAAACTGGTGATCCTCGAGAGCACCAGCTATCCAGGGACTACTCAAGAAGTTCTGCGGCCCCTTCTCGAGAAGGGAGGCAAGAAGGCGGGTAGGGACTTCGCCTTGGTATACTCGCCTGAGCGTATTGACTATGGCAATCCGCGATATAGTGTGAAGGATATCCCCAAGGTGGTGGGAGGGGTCGACCCGCCTCTACGAAGCTCGGTGCCGCTTTCTACAAGGCGATCCTGAGGGCTTCCGTTGTTGAGGTCAGCGGTCCTTCTGTTGCTGAGGCCGCTAAGATCTTGGAGAATATTTTCCGTTATGTGAATATCGCTCTTGTCAACGAGCTGAGCGTTCTACACGAAGTCTTGGGTGTGGATTTCATTGAGGCCATCGGTGCCGCGGCGACTAAGCCCTTCGGGTTCATGCCTCACTACCCTGGGCCTGGGATTGGTGGTCATTGCATTCCCAAGGACCCGCTCTACCTGGTGTACAAGGCCCGGAAGGGTTGGCCTTCCCCTCCGGTTAGTATCTGCCGCAAGCGTGGTGAACAGTATGGATGCGGCGCCACGTGGTAGATCGCGTGCTGCAGGCTCTGAAGGAAGCCGGGAAGAACCCTGCTCATAGTACTGTAGTTGTGTGGGGTCTTTCCTACAAGGGAGAGGTCAGGGACACCAGGCGAAGCCCCGCCCTCGACATTCTCAGGCTTTTGAGAAGAACCCGGATGAGCCTGAGGGTATACGATCCCTTCGTGCCCAAAGTCACAGTAGAAGGGAGAACCTACGAGTCGGCCCGGTCAATGACTGAATCCGTGTCCGGCACCGACTGCGTTCTCATAACCACGAACCATAACCAGTTCCACCAAGCCCCACTGCGCACGCTACGGCGTCTCATGCGGCCAAACCCGGTTCTCTTCGACACCAGGAACACTCTGTCACGGAAGGATTGTGAGAAAGCCGGCTTCACATACCTTTCAACCGGCAGACCCTGACTCGAAATTCTCCAAAACAAGCCGAATCTCAAAAATGCGCCGGGGAATCTCAACCACCCTGAAACCATGCTGAGACCCGGGGGTTTTCCAGGGTTCCGCCAGACCCCTTCAAGCCCATTTCCCCCAAACAGCCAAGAACGCCCAGAACATCCGCGAGCAAAAGCACCCCTTCAGAAAAGGGGGTAAATCAACAGTGTCCCGAGACGCAAAACCCCAAGACCGGAAAGAAGCCTAACCCTTCAACGATTGCAAGACCATAGGCCTGAACTCGTTCACAATATCCGAGAGATGCTGTTCGGTTCGCCCCTCCGCATACAGCCGTATTAGAGGCTCTGTCCCGCTCGGCCTCACAAGAACCCATCCTTTATCCTTCAAATCCACGCGGACCCCGTCCAGCTTGCTCGTCACTCGCTTCACAAGCATGATTTTCAACCGTGCCATCGCACGCTTCTTCTGTGCGTCGTCCCGGCAGGGAAATTTCTCCTTAGCCATGAAGAAGCTCGGCAGACGCCCGAGCAGCTTCGACAACGGCATCTTGTTCCTCACCATCGCCTTCAAAACCAGAAGTGCAGCCACGGTCCCGTCCCTCACTGGATGGTGCGGCGCATAGAATATCCCTCCATTCTCCTCCCCGCCCAACACCGCCCCTATCTCAACCATCTTCCGTGACACGTAGATACTTCCAACCTTCGTCAGGATCAACCTCCCACCTCTCCGACGAGCAATCTCAGCCACAGCCATCGATGAGTTCAGAGGCGTCACCACCTTCCCGCCCTTACTCTCCCTAAGCACCTCGTCTTCGACCAAAGCAAAGGTTCTGTCCCCCCAGTGAACCTTCCCTGATTCATCCGCGAAGAGTGCTCTGTCCCCATCACCATCGTGAGCGATACCAATGTCGGCCCTCTCCTCTCGCACCAAGCCTGAAAGCATGGACAGTGTTTCAGGCCTTGGCTCCGAAGGGCGCCCTGGAAACCTGCCATCAATATTGTCGTTCACAGTAACAACATCACAGCCCAGCAGTGATAGAATCCTCGGCGTGGTAAGAGCTGATACTCCGTTCCCTGAATCCACAACCACCCTCAACCCCCCAAACGTCTTCGTCTCTCGGCCAAATTGGTCCTTCAAACGGTCCAGATACGTTTCGAGCAATCCTTCTGGCTTAAGCCTAGAACCTGTCTCTCTCCCAGTCTTCCAGCGATCATCGTGTAGCAGCTTCTCAATTTTCTCCTCCTTTTCCCGAGGAATCTCAATTCCGTCAAAATCTATGATCTTGAACCCGTTGTATTCTGGAGGATTGTGGCTTGCCGTAACCATGATACCTCCCGCCGCGGACATAGTCTTGACCAAGAACTGCAGAGCAGGAGTCGTTATCATACCGGCATCCAGAACATCAACACCCTGAGAGAGCAGGCCAGCCAACACGCTCTCCGAGAGCATCGGGCTTGAATCTCTACCATCCCAGCCGACAAATACTCGACCACGTCGAAACAAGACGGCTGCGCTGCAACCTAGCTTGAAGGCGAACTCAGCACCAATTTCCCTTCCAGCCAACCCTCGTATGCCGTTCGTACCGAACAATCGTGGCACGCTCAAGCTTCCAACCGACCTCTCAGTCTTTCCCACTGACTCGATTAGGTTAGAATGACCGAGTTCTCCTTGATGATGGAACCTTTTGGTACGGAAATTTGTCCCGCTACAATGGCTCCCTTCCCGATTTTAGAATCCTCGCCGATGACGACCCTCTCACCGATCAGAGCCCCCTCCACGATGCAGTTCTCGCCAATCGCAGTATCCTCGAAGATAATCGAGTCGGTTACTCTTGACTTCTCTCCAACCAGAACTCTTTCCGACAGTATTGCATTTGGACCTAACCGGACCCCGCTCTGCACATGAGATCCTTTCCCTATGTGGAATGGTCGCACGGCCTTCCTGCCAATCCAAGGACCCTCTAAAGCAGGAGTCGCCTTCATTCTCGACTTTCTTAGAATCTCCATGTTAGCCTTCACATACCCAGGAATTCTCCCGATGTCATACCAATACCCACTGTGTTTCCAGCCCCATATGACACCCATCTCAGCAAGTCTTGGAAACACAGCCCGTTCAAGACTAGCTGGTCCGCTGGGCGGTATGAAATCCAAGACCCTTGGACTGAGAACGTAGGCTCCGGCATTCACCAGAGTGGACTTGGAACGTGCTGGTGTCTTTTCTGTAAACTTGGCGATCCGCCCATCCGGGGTGAGAGTCACAGAACCATACTGTATCGGGTCTGAGACACTTACCAAGGCAACGGTTGCAAGTGCGGAATGCTCGCCATGCGCCCGCGCCATCTCCCCGAGGTTGATGTCACTGACGATGTCCCCGTTCACGACAACAAACGGTTCGTCAGCGTCCAAGAACCTCCTCGCCAGACGTATTGGGCCGGCTGTTCCCAACGGTTCTGTTTCGATTAAAAGCCTAATCTTGGAGCCCAACCTCCTCTCTCCAACCTCCAGCCGAAGTCGTTCCGAAAGATGGTTCACTGCAAGAATCACCTCTCGGACCCCGCCCTCCCTCAACCATGCGGTCATCAGGTCGATGAGAGGGACCCCGACAACAGGAAACAGAAGCTTGGGCTTGGAGCAGCTAAGAGGTCTCAGCCTTGTCGCAAAACCTCCAGCGAGTATGAGACCTTTCACGATAGCTCTATCCAGGGTCTAAGCAGATGTGCAAACCCAGCCGTGCTCTCTCACTTTAAAGTCTTCAGAGCCGGACACAGAATAGTTTGGAATCGTGGAAGTCTACCGCTCTTTCTGATATTTCTGTGGAACCGTGTTGCCTGCACAGACCATCTGCTATTCTCCCTGCCACATTACAGGATTCTTCAGCATACACGATCAACAGCAGGACCCTGCGAGAGTGGGGTCCACAGGGGCGGGGGTCAGTCTTGAGAGAGGTGTCATTACTGCTGTATCCGTTCGGAAAGCTGTCCGCAAAAGCATCAAAGTCGAATTCAACGGCAGACCATTGAGGAATCCGACCGTTTCGGAGTACGTCGTCGCACAGTACCTTAGGCGAGAGACCAGGGAGGTCAAAGTATCACATCGAAGCCGACTTCCTGTGGGCGCGGGCTATGGGACAAGCGGAGCCTGCGCATTAGGACTTTCTCTTGCACTCAACGAAGCTTTGGGGAATCCGGTCACCGAGCTAGAAGCGGCTCGGACCGCCCACGCGGCCGAGGTGAAATGCAAGACCGGTCTTGGAACTGTCACCTCTGTCTTCCAAGGAGGTTTTGTCGTGCGTCTGAAGCCCGGAGCTCCTGGGGTGGGAAAGGTCCGAAGACTAGCCTTTTCGAGGTTCGACAGAGTCGTCTCTGCCAGCTTCGGTCCGATCTACACGCCCGGTATCCTTGCTAGGCCTAGTCTGCGCGCCCGTGTCAACATTTGCGGGAAGGATCTTGTTGGCAGGCTTTTGAGACAACCCCGGACCGAGACATTTGTCTCATTCTCGAGGTCTTTCGCAGACTGCTTGAACCTAATGTCGCCTCGTTTGCGACGACTATTGAAAATGATGGATGACGCGGGAATATCTTCCAGTATGGTAATGATCGGTGAAGGGGCGTTTTCGGTGGTCCACAAGGATCGAGCCCCGGCTGCCGCACGGGTAATGAGGGGTGCGGGACTTGTTCCAACCCTGAGCAAGATTTCCCTCAAAGGAGCTCATCTACTCTGAACGTTTCCCAAACCCATCCTAGATTTGAATCCCTTCGGATAAGGGAGCTTCTCGTGAAAGGAATGTCGATGGGAATCGTGGTCCCTGAAGGGCTACTGGCTCATGGAAGGGGTGAGGCTTTCGACTACTTACTTGGAGAAAGGACCCTTCTCTCAGCGAGGAGCGCAATCAAAGCTGCCGCAGCCCATCTCCTCACGGCGGAAGCACCAGTAATATCGGTAAACGGTAATGCTGCCGCCTTGGTTCTCCGAGAGATCTCGCAACTAGCATCCATGGTTCCTGCCAAGGTAGAGGTCAACCTGTTTCATCGTACGAAAGAGCGTGAGATGAGAATCGCCTCATGGCTAAGGCGGAATGGTGTTCGCCAAGTCCTTGGAGTGGGCGCAGGGGCCTCGGCGAAAATCCCGGGAATATCAAGCAGGCGAGCAGAAGTGGACCCTTCCGGGATCAAAGCCTCTGATGTTGTCCTCGTTCCGCTTGAAGATGGAGATAGAGCCGCGGCGCTAAGAAACCTTGGCAAGACCGTAATCGCCGTCGATCTGAATCCTTTATCACGCACGTCTCGAATTGCCTCTGTCACAATCGTGGACAATGTCGTCAGAGCCCTTCCTGCTCTCATCTCTCAAGTAAGGGTTCTCAAGCATGTCCCCGAGACAACGCTGGAGAGAATTGCATCGGAATTCGACAACCGAGAGAACTTAGTCGAGGCGACCCGAGAGATTATTCATTATCTTCGAGGTTGGTTGAGAAGTTGAACGCAAAGGGTTCTGAGGAGGGGAAGAAAGTCACACCGGCAGACTTTCTGAAAATGAAGTCTGAAGGGCACCGAATTGTAATGGTCACTTCCTACGACTATCCAACAGCACTCTTAGCAGATACTGTCGGCGTCGATTCCATCCTCGTGGGTGATTCGTACGGAATGGTAGTATTGGGATACCAGAGCACAATTCCGGTGACTGTGGAAGAGCTACTTCCAGTCTGCAGAGCTGTTGGGCGCGGTGCCGCCCGGCCCCTGCTGATTGCGGACATGCCCTTCATGAGTTTCCAGGCATCAAAGGAGGACGCCATAAGAAACGCAGGACGCTTTGTGAAAGAAGGAGGGATGGAGGCGGCTAAGATCGAAGGAGGAGAAGAAATGGCCGCCACAGCAAAGGCCATTGTGGACGTGGGGATTCCAGTGCTAGGACATATCGGTGTAACACCGCAGACGGCCACTCTTCAAGGCGGCTACAGAGTCCAAGGAAAAACTGCCAAAGTAGGGGAGAGGCTGATTCGTGACGCTGAAGCTCTCGAAGAGGCCGGAGCCTTTGGGATAGTCCTCGAAATGATAACCGAGGAAGTTGCTAGAGCCATTACTGAAGCGGTCTCCGTTCCTACCATAGGAATAGGCTCGGGAAGATTCTGCGATGGACAGGTGCTGGTGTTACATGATATACTTGGCCTGTATCCTCGTTTTACCCCTCGGTTCGCAAAGAGATATGCAGATCTGGCTGGTGCCATTCAGGAGGCTCTGCAACGTTTTTCAGATGATGTTCGTAAAGGGCTCTTCCCTGAAGAAGGTCACTCCTTCAAGATGGATAAGGGCGAGAGAGTCTTATTGAGTTCGCGTCGGAAGCACTAGACCACTTGCGCATAGGAATAATCGGGGCAGGTGCCATCGGTTGTCTTTTCGGTGCACTCTTGGGGAAAGTGGGAAATGGTGTCACACTTGTTCATCGCGATCCATCAGCAGTAGCCATGATCCGAAGAAAGGGCGTCCGGGTTCGCGAACTCAACGGCACAACAATCAAAACTCGTGTTTCCGCTGAACTTTCACCGGCTGATCTATCAGAGGTTGATCTAGTAATCTTCACAGTGAAATCCTATGACACGGAGGAGGCCGCTCGGCTTCACAAGTCTAACATCGATGCAGGGTCGGTAATCTTGACCGTTCAGAACGGTCTTAGCAATGCCGAGATACTCAGCAAGGTTTTCGGGCGGGAGGACGTTTTAGCAGGCACGACAACCGAGGCATCGTTCTTGGTGGGACCCGGGGATGTCGTCCACACCGGCAAGGGCAAGACTTGGGTCGGAGAACCTAATGCTATGCTTTCGACACGTTGCGCAGGGATTGCGAAGGTGTTTGGAAGGGCGGGCATCAAGACCGTTGTGAGTCGCAACATCCAGGGTGTAATATGGAGCAAAACAATCGTGAATTCTGCTGTCAACCCTGTTTCAGCCCTCACCCATCTGCCTAATGGTGCGTTAGTTGATGTCCCAGGATTGAAGGAAGTGATGTTAGACGTAATTCGTGAGGGCGTCGCCGTTAGCAAGGCCACAGATATTCGGCTGGAACCAGATGACCCGAGCAAGTTGCTGTCGCGAGTGCTCAAGGCCACGGCTTCTAACAGGTCGTCTATGCTCCAGGATGTGGAAAAGGGGAAACCGACCGAGATTCTGCAGTTGAACGGAGCCATAACAGAACTCGGGAAATGGCACAAGATCCCGACTCCATTAAACCAGCTCCTTACGTCCCTTGTCTTAGGGATGGAACTCGCCCGTAGATAGGGTGGCTAGTTGGTCTGACAGCGTGGGCTAGATTGGCTTGGCCTTTTCCCATCGCCTTTCAAAGGCATCAGCGAAGACCCTGATCATTCCGGGGTTTTTCGAGTAGTGAGGCCTGAAGTACTTGGCCCGTTGGATATCCTTTTCTCTAGCGGTCCAGATTAGGAATACCAGCTCCTTATCGTCGCCAAGTGTCCCTCTTACGGGGTACCAGTCCTCCTTGGGTTGCCTGACTTCCATGCCCAGTGTCTTGACCTCCGCCAATCTTTGTCTCGTCTCATGATCCTTTGTCGTCATGAGGACTCTGAATCTTACCCCT
>CAYIBO010000001.1:35105-64147 GCA_964361545.1 uncultured Candidatus Bathyarchaeia archaeon | reverse complement strand
AACCCTTTTTTGGAGAATAATGATTATGGTCTTAACGTTAGAGCAAATCCGGCGGTTCCTCGGCAGACCCCTCCAGGCCCCCTACGGAAGAGCATACGGCAAAATAGTCGGCATATCCGCCAACCTCAAAGACGAAGTCACCGCAGTAGGCGTGGAAGTCGGTAACGGCGAATTCGTACAATCCCCCGGCGAGAGGCTCTCCATCTTCGGAGACAATCTCGTCCTCGTCCCGTCCTGGAAGCAGGAGGCCGAAGAGTTCCGTAAAGAATTCGACATCGTTACCCGACGATTGAAGGCTCTGGACGAGCTCTTCAGCGTAGGCGACATCCAACGCGACGTGTACGAGGACCTCAGGAAGCAGCATGAGGACGCCATCAACGAGCTGAAGGAGAAGAGGAAGCAGATCCTTGAGACCCTCATTCAGCGGACGGGGGTCCTGAGCACCCAGCTGCGACAGCTACAGACCAACCTTGCCGGGAACAAGATGCTTCACGCCTCTGGCGAGTTCGACGATACCAGCTACAAGGCCGCTAGTGAGGCGATTGATGTCGGGCTTATCCGGGCGATGGCTGAGAAGAAAGAGGTTGACGCTATCTCCTCATACCTGGGCAAATTGGATACTGCAACCCCTGTCTCAGTCGAATCTACAAGTCCCACGGTTCCCAGCCAGACACCGGCAGTAACCTCTCCGCCAAAGGACGTTCTGGTTCTTCACGTGAGGGAGACTTAGGAGGACACCATCCCTGTTCAGAAAGCTCGAAGAGAGAGTACACCCTATTTCGCTAAAGGAGCGCATCGCCCAGGCACTGTATCGGCTCAACAGCCAGAAGGAAAAGCTGGAGCACATGTCGGTCAGGCTCCAGCAACGAGACAAGGAAATGTTTCAACGCTGCATCGGAGCTGAGCTGTCAAAGGACATGGCCCACGCCGCACTATACGCCAACGAGTGCGCTGAGATCCGGAAGATGGCCCACATCACCCTCAGCAGCGAGCTCGCCCTGGAACGTGTAACTCTCCGGCTTCAGACTATCGAAGAGTTCGGGGACATTATGGCCCAGATAGCCCCGGTAATAGGCGTCGTCAGGGAGACACGGGGCAGGATCGCAGGCGTCATCCCCGAAGTGGCCGGCGAGCTGGGAGAGGTCAACAACATGCTCAGCGATATGAGCATCGAAGCTGGCGAGGTCCAGGAACAAGACTTCGACGTCGCGGCCTCAAGCACCGAGGCCCGGAGGGTCCTTGAGGAATCCAGTGTAATCGCTGCACAACAGATGAAAGAACGATTCCCCGAACTACCCATTCCCGAGCCACATCTAGCAACCAGCGAAGTGAAAGCCCCACGGGTCGAAGCCAGAATCCCCGTCGCGATAGCTGCAACAGGCCAAGAAGTTTCCAGAGTTCCCCTCGATGACAGGCTACTCAACTACATCAAAGCTCACAGCGGAGAGCTCAACATCGGGTCCTGCTCGTCCGAGCTCGCGGTCTCATCAGAGGAAATTCGACGGTCACTCCAAAAGCTCCGGGATGATGGAAAGGTAGTCATGGACTGAGGACGAGGGAAAAACTCGTCCCGCCACTTTTCACGATGACAAGGAGGGAGAGTCCATATCAGCATCGGAAGAACTCGAATCGTTAGCGGTACGATACGCTAAGGAAGCCATCGAACTCGAACGTAAAGGCTCCAAGCGCATCGCCGTCACCAAATACCAGCGGGCCATCGAGCTTCTTCTGAAGCTCTGCTCCCTCTACCCCTCCGTGCCCCAGAACAAAGTGTACATGGATCATGTTGACGCTTACAAGAGGAGAATTCAGGAGCTCCAGTCGGATTCGGTTCCGGTGGAGCATCCGGCAGACGTTTCTGAGTCGAGGGACTCGAAGAGCATAAAGCTCGACCAGTGGGTCCTGACAGAGAAGCCCGACATCAACTGGGACGACATAGCGGACCTCGAAAGGCCCAAACGGGCAATTGAAGAATCCATCATCTTCCCAGTCCGCAGACCCGACCTATTTCCACTGGGCTGGCCTCGGGGGATATTGTTCTTCGGACCGCCAGGTTGCGGCAAGACCTTGCTCGCCGCCGCCATAGCCAGCGAGATCAAGGGGGTATTCTTCAACGCTGATGCTGCCTCCCTCATGTCCAAGTGGCTGGGTGAGTCGGAGAGAAACGTCTCACAGCTCTTTACCTAGGCTCGCGAGGGGTCTGAGAACGGGCAGCCCGCCTTCGTCTTTCTGGACGAAATAGACTCCCTGGCAGGAGTGCGGGGAGAAGAGGTAGGTGGCGAGGTCCGGGTTAGGAACCAGTTCCTCAAGGAGATGGACGGTATCCTCGACAAGAAGCGAAACTACCATGTCTACGTGATAGGCGCTACTAACAAGCCATGGGTCTTGGACGAGCCGTTCATCAGACGATTCCAGAAACGGATCTACGTCCCACTGCCTGATGTCAAGGCTCGGATGGACATGTTCCAGATCTACGCCCAGAATCTGAAATGCGACAACAATGTCGACTTCGCAGTGCTTGCTAGGCTTACAGAGGGATACTCTGGCGGAGACATCCGCGACCTCTTCCAGTCCACACAGCTCAAGGTCGTCAGGGACTTTTTCCAGCAGGGAAGGGCGGGGGACCCCAAGGCTGTGCCCGACGCTATCACCATGGAGGATTTCCAAGTCAGCCTCAGAACTAGGCGGCCCAGTGTCTCCCAGACCAATCTCAAACGCTACTTCGACTGGGACGAATCCTTCAGAGCCAGCTAGGAGGAGAAAGAACTGAACCTGGATGGGACGGACCTCCGAATCCTGGCAGAGCTGGCAGAAAACTCCAAGTCGTCCTATGTGGAGATAGGACGAAAGCTAGGGCTGCACCCCAATGTCGTAGGCTATAGAGTCAATAGGATGGAAGAATCCCGCATTATTCGCGAATACACCACTCTGATAGACTTCTCCAAACTCGGACTATCAGAACAGGTCCTCGTAGCAGCCAACTTTCCTTCAGCTGGCTCCCGCGAGGACATTCTCAAACAGATCTCAGAAATACCCGGAACCGTCAGCATCATCAGTTCACTAGGATCCCCGGAAGGTCTTCTCTTCATAGTGGCCAAGAACAAGGAGGACGTCAACGCTGTCCTATCGAAGCTCAGGTCGCTGAACGTGGACATCGAGTTCGCCTCCTCGGTAATCAAGACCTACGACGAAGGCCGGCTAGGAATGTTCCTGCGAACGATAGCCAGCTCCGAGCAGAGGCTGTAGACCCAATGGAGAAGCCGAGCTGGGCCCCTTACATCTTATCGGGAGCCTTTCCTAAGGAACTCACCGACCTTCTAGCGATACTCATCATAGGACTGGCGGGCATTGAAGCATCCCTCATCCGGCTCAGCTTCGCAGGTCTGCAGCTCGGACCCCTGATACTCTTCCTGAGCGTTCCCCTGACTTGCGCTCTCGCATCTCTCTCGAACACGACTAGGAAGCTGAGGGAAGAGCTGGCCCTATTCGCCTACGGAGGGTCCTGGTGGCAGGTCTGGATGAGGTATTTCCTGAGAGGTTTCACCTGTTCCCTGATCGCCGTTTTTCCTCTGGTGGCAGGAGAAATTGCCTCAACGGGCTCAGTCTCCCTCTTGCAGACTTCCTTGATTGCACTGGTATCCATCTTTGGAGGAGTATTCTACGCAGCTCCAAGCCTTAGGAGAATCCGCTCAGTCGAATTTGTGGAGAACTACAAGGCGTAGCGTGATGAAATACCTAATCGAGACTGTATCTGTTAAAATGGACTATCCCCATTCCGACGGAGTACTGAAACTCTATGACGAAGGCGTTTCCCTCAAAGTCGACCAGGGGGACTTCGTCGCAGTACTGGGAGGGTCAGGCTGGGGGAAATCAACCCTAGTCAACGTAGTGCTCGGCCTAGAAAAGCCGACAACCGGAGGCGTCTATTTCAACGGAGAAGATGTGACCCGTTCGTCCTTCGTCAAACGCTGCTCACTTGTCAAGACTGCGGTGGTCTTTCAACGGCCGACGGCGGTACCACAACTCACAGTGGGCCAGAACCTGAGCCTCGCTCTCTCCATGGCAGGAGTCCCGAAGAGTGAGAGGGATGAAAGGAGCAGAGAATCACTAGCCTTCTTTGGCCTGGAGAAGATTACGAAAGCCTATCCTGAGTCCCTGAGTGCTGGGCAGCGCAAGAGAATCGACCTCGCCCGAGTGCTTGCGGTGAGACCACAGCTGCTCGTCCTAGACGAGCCGACAGGTGATCTGGACAGTTCTGCGTCGAACTTGGTGATGCCTCTGCTACGTGGGTTGAACCGAGACCACGGGATGTCTATCTTGATGACAACGGCACTTCCAAGGTACGCGTCTGCGGCCCGACAGCTAGTCCATTTGAAGCCTCCGGGCTTCATCACGCCAGGCAATAGGATTGACAACTAGAAATGTTCAGAGAACGTCCTTCACTTACGGACAAGATTCGCGAGGCCATAAAGCCCACGCCGATGAAGCGGCGGATACAGATGGCCACCCACCGGCTGAGGCTCCAGACAAGTCGGCTGGAGAGAACTGTCGGCCAGATGGAAGCCCGGGACAGGACACTCTACGACAGGTGTGTCAAATCCCTACACGCTAGAGATACTCAATCTGCCACGCTTTTCGCCAACGAGTGCGTCGAGATACGCAAACTGGTCAAGACCAGCATTTCCAGCCAGATTTGTCTTGAGCAGGCGCTCCTCCGTCTTGAAACCATAGAGGAGTTCGGCGACATGGTCCATAGCATGAGCGCTGTCAAGGGCATAATCGGCACCGTTAGAGGGGAGCTGGAGGGAAAGCTTCCCCAAATATCCACCAGCCTGGGTGATGTGGAGGATTCCCTGGCAAATCTCACAATGGAGGTTGGAGAAGCCGTCGACTCCGAAGGCACCTACATTCCCGCCAGCGACGAGTCTGCGCGAATACTGAAAGAAGCGGACTTGATGGCAGACCAGAGGGTGAAGGAAAAGTTTCCCGAGATCCCCCAGATTTACAACGACCCCGCCCGGTTGAGGTAGCGGGCACTGCTCTCCCCAGAGCTGGAAACAAAGGCACTCCTGGGCAGACTAGTAACGGACGTTTACGGGAGAAGCGTTGGACGAGTCATCGGAATCGACAGGAACCTGTTCGGAGAACTCGAAGGAGTTCAGGTAGAAGCGGTGGGAGGTAGCATACTCGCTGTAAAGGCCCGTCAGATAGGCCTCACCCCCAAGACCATCACGCTAACGCCAGAATGGAAGGTCGAGTCGGAGGACGCCATCTCAGAACTGAACACTCTGCGCAAACGAGTCAATGCACTGGAATCGCTCAAGGACACCAAGGAAATAGATGGGGAGATCTATGCTGAGATACTGGAAGCCCAGAAGGCCGGATACTTGGAGAAGGTGAAGTCAGTTGAGGCACTAGCTGACTCGATGAAAGCTAGGCTCGGGCTGATAACAGGCCAGATCTCGAGTCTGACCAGATACCTGGTCAACGCGAAACTTGGCCACAAGAGCGGCGAGCTGGACGAATCCTCGCTGAAGCTGGCCCAGGAATCCATCGAGCCCAGCCTTCGCCCCCTCATCGCCGAGAGAAACGATCTGACAGCTTCTATGAAAACACTGGAAAAGATACTGCCAGCAAGGGTCTCTCTGAACTAGAAATATCTTATGTCCACGGGGATCCCGTCTTACATCTCCTAGAGTGGTTTGGGAACTGTAGAACGCCAAGCCCATATAGGACGCCAATCCCGCGAAAAAAATGCAGAGGTTTCAGCGGATGAAAGCCTTCGTACTGGCTGGAGGCGCAGGAACCCGACTTTCACCCCTAACAACCTACATTCCCAAAGGAATGATACCCATAAGCGGCAGACCCTTCATCGACTATGTCATCAGCTACCTCGCAAGGCATGGTATCAGAAACATCGTGATGCTTCTCTCAGAGGAGGACTCTGAAGTCTTCAGGAACCACCTCGAGGACGGGTCCAAGCTCGGTGTCAGCATAGGCTACAACATAAGCCCACGAACGGGCACGGCCCGGGCCCTGAAACATGCCTCGAACCTGGTAGACGGCACATTCGTAATCTACTACGGAGATGTTCTCACGAACTTGGACCTCTCAGAAATGATGCGCTACCATCATGAGAAGAGGGCCCTCTGCACTATAGCCCTCAGCACCGGGGTCCGAATCGACTATGGTGTGGGCAGAGTGGACGGCGACGGTAGAATCAGCTATTTTGAAGAGAAGCCTGTACTCACAGACTATCCCGTCTCCATCGGGGTCTACCTTTGTGAGCCTGAGGTTCTCAGCTATTGCTCAACTGGCCCAGACTTGGCCGGCGACGTTCTCCCTCAACTGGTTAAGAAGGGTGAACGGGTGTATGGTTTCATAACCAAGGAACCCCATCACGATATCGGGTCCTTCAAGCAGCTGAACGAGGCGAAGGAGATTCTGAAATCCCACAGCAAATTGCTCACAAAGAGCAAGCCTCCCCCCTAGTCGTGCTCTAGCCTATCCATCTCGTCTCCTCGGCCGTATCCTCCACCAGCAGCCCCATCTTCATCATCCGCTCTCTAATCCTGTCCGCTAGTGCGTACTCTTGTTTTGCCCTGAGCTCCGACCTCAGTTCTAAGACCAGTTTGACGAGTTCCATGAACCTTTCCTGGGGGGCTGCTTCCGTCTCTAGGACCCCGAGTATCGACCCCAGCTCTCTCATTGTTGAAAGGATCGCTGTCGCTGCTCCTCCGCTAGGCTTCTTGGCCTGCTCTTCCGCTAATCCTACGATCTTGATGTAGGCGGTGAGGGCGGCGGGAGTGTTGAAGTCGTCGTCCATAGCCCTAGAGAACTCATCCCGCGCTGTTTCCAGCTGCCTAAGCACATTTTCCTCCTCGGGTCCCCCGTGGGACTCCTTCGCCTGCATCAGGGAAAGCTGGTCGTATGCTCGTTTGAACCGTCGGGCCAGGTTTGATGCCTGTTCGACGGCTTCTCCGGTAAACTCCAGCGGACTCCTGTAGTGGGTTCCAGCGTACAGGACCCTAAGGGCGTCGGACCCCACCTTCCTTAGCATATCTTGTATCGGAATGATGTTTCCCATGGACTTGTGCATCTCCTTCCCGCTTATGTTCAGCAAGCCAGTATGAAGCCAGTATCTAGCTAGGGGCTCTTTCCCAGTCAGACCCTCGGCCTGGGCTATCTCAGCCTCATGGTGTGGAAATATGAGTTCGTTTCCGCCACCGTGAATGTCGTACGTGGCGCCGAAGTAGGTGAGGGTTATCGCCGTGTCCTCTATATGCCAGCCGGGCCGTCCCTTGCCCCACGGGCTGTCCCAGTAAACCTCCCCGGGCTTCCGGCTCTTCCACAGGACAAAGTCGCCGGGGTTTTTCTTTCGCGGGTCTGGGTCTATCCTGTGGACTGTCAGATCCTCTAGTTTTTGCTTGGAGAGTTTTCCGTAGCCTGGGAATTTGGTGATGTCAAAGTACACGTCGCCATCGACCTGGTAAGCGATTCCCTTGTTGATCAGCCCATGGACCTGGTCTATGATCTCTGGAATGTGGTCAGAGGCTTTAGCGTAGAGGTTTACGCTGTCAACATGGAGGTCTTTCATGTCTTTGAAGAAGGCCTTGGCATACTTGTCGGCTAGTTGCAGAGGGTCCTGATCTTCCCTCTTGGCCCGGTCGATGATTTTGTCGTCTATGTCTGTGATATTGAGCATGAAGAAGACACTGTAGCCCTTGTGTCTTAGGTAGCGTGCCATGATATCGTAGGCCACGTATGTCTTAGCGTGCCCGACGTGGGACACGTCCCAGACCGTGGGCCCGCAGACAAACATGTTGACACGCCTGTCACTAAGGGGCTGAAAATCGCTGACAGTTCTTGTGAGGGTGTTGTAGACCCTCAGCTTCGAAACAGTTGGGTGTATCAGGAGTCTAGCTTCCTCCCAATGGGCTACAGCTTGTACCCCATCTTCCTCAGGAACTGTTTCCTATCGGAGACATCTTTCTCCGTTTCCTTTCCTTTCGGGGAGGACCCGTCTATCACGCCAAGTATTCCTTTTCCTTGTTCGCTCTCAGCCACGACCACCTGTAAGGGGTTTGCTGTAGCGGCGTAGATGCTGACTACCTCAGGGACATCGCGAATTCTCGAGAGCACGTTTATTGGATAAGCGTTCTTCAAGAGCACGACGAACGAGTGCCCTGCTCCAATCTGGAATGCTAGGTCCTCGGCGGACTTTTTCAGCTCATCACTGTTTCCCGTGCTGCGTACTAAGCAGGGTCCGCTTGACTCGCAAAAGGCTAGGCCAAAGCTGGCGCCTGGTACAGTGCTGATTATCGCCTCGTGAAGGTCTTCCACTGTCTTGATGAAGTGGCTCTGGCCCAGGATGATGTTCGTGTCCTTAGGAGGGCTGAGCTGAACCAGTCTTATTTCCAGGGGTATGACCGCCTTGTGATTGTACCATGCTCCAGGCTTTTGTGAGCATCTCTTTCTCGTTCGGATATGATAGCGTTTCTAGGGCTTGGTCGTAGGGCAACCATTCCATAAAGTCATGTTCAGACCCCACCCTAGCATCTGCTTGGTCGGTCTCGAAGAGGAAGAAGTGGACTGTTTTATCGTAGGTCTTGGACCGGAAGCCGAAATGGTACTTTATAGAGCCGATTTTTCCCTTGATCTTGACTCGGCTCACGCCCGTTTCTTCCCTGACCTCTCGCATGGCCGTTATGACCTCGTCCTCGTCTACCTCGATCAGACCCTTGGGAAGGCAGCGTACGCCCCGCTTGTTGCTCCCTAGTAGGAGGAAGAGTGGCTTGTCCTTGTCCCAGCGGTATACTACTCCCCCAGCCGAAGTTACACGAATCCTCGGCCTGGGCTGCATGTCCCCCTAGGTCTCCTATCTAACAATGAATTGTCCTCTATTATAATTCCATGTCTTTCGGCAGTGACGTCAGGTTTTCATTGGGAGAACCTACCACTACTATATCTTCTATTCTGACGCCGCCAAACTTCGGGTCGTAGAGGCCAGGCTCTATCGTTACTACTGCTCCTTTTCTGAGTACGTCTTTCCCGAAGAGCGATAGGTATGGACGCTCGCCGATGGTCAAGCCTACTCCATGTCCCAGGCCATGCGTAAAGCCTCGGACCCGAGCTTCCTTGCTACCTCTTAGCAGTTGTCGGGCCGTCGGCCATCCACGTTTCTCGAAGATTCCACAGACCTCCATCATTAGCTCCCGGCAGGGAGCCTGTTCCTTTACCATGTCGAGGGCTACGGTCTGCGCTTCTAGGACTGCGTCGTACATCTCCTTCACCTTCCCGGACGGGGGCCCGAAGCTGTAGGTTCTAGTACAGTCATGCCAGTATCCGTCTGGCTCTGACGGGAAGATGTCGAAGACGATGGGTTCGCCGGGTCGGACTGGGTCGTTGTCTTCGCCCATGTAGTGGGGGTCGCTGGACCTCTTCCCAGGTGCGAAGATAGTGTCTTCGATGGCGACTAGATTCTTTTCAACAAGAAACCTTCCTATGACCTTCTTTACGTCACCCACTCTGAGAGGTTTGGACCGGTAGGCGATTTTTGCCCCGCGTACTCTGGCTCTTTCGAGGAATCTGACGGTATTTTCCACCACCCAACAGGTTTTCCTGCCTACCTCTCTCAGGCGCGTTATTTCGTGCCTATCCTTGGTTTCGCGAGCACTTTCCAGAATCGTGGGTGTTTTCTCTCCCACAATCTTGATTCCCTTCTTGCGTAGGGAATCGATTAGCTCAAGAGTATAGGAGGAGTCGTTACGTCCCGCGATCGCCACGGGGCCCTGCAGTCCCTCCTCCCTGATAATTTTCTGGTAGAATCTAACCCGCGCCTCGTTCCTGTCATAACGGCTGGAGAGCTTTTCGAAGCCATAGTCTGAGTAGGTCCTAATGTTGCGGACCCTGCCTCGTTTGGCACTTCCCACGTCGATGTTGCTGACAATGAGAGTGGGCTGATGGTTTCCGCGTTTGAGGTAGATTCCTCCTCTGGGCAGAGACGTGCCGACAACATATCCCAAGTCAGGGTTGCCGATGGTAGAGTCGCCGAATACTATGAGGGAACCCATGCTCCTCTTCTCCATTTCACTGTCTATGCCAGATATCATTGCGCAGCTCCACTATGGGCGAGGTAGGGCTTGGAGTTCCATATTATGTTTCTAGAAGAAGCAGGTGGAGAGGGCTTATAGTGGAACTTCTATCATTAGTTTCTCTAAGAGTTCCTTGTATCGGTTGCGAATCGTAACTTCGGTGACGTTAGCGATCTCCGCGATCTCCCGTTGGGTTTTTCTCTCGTTGGTGAGAACCGTCGCGATGTAGGTGGAGGCCGCTGCTATCCCGGCGGGTCCTCTGCCGCTGGTCAGTTTCATCTGCCGGGCAATCTCAAGAATCCTGATGGCTATGGCCTCGGCCTTGCCCGAGATAGCTAGCTTGTTGGAGAACCGGGCTGCGTAGCTTCTGTTGGCTGAGGGCGGAACAAACATGCCCAGTTCCCTTAGCATGAACCGGTAGCTTCTGCCAATGTCTTTTTTGTTCAGAGTCGAAACGGACGCTATCTCATCAAGGGTTCGAGGTACTCCGCACTGTCTGCAGGACATGTATATGGCGGCCGCTGTGACGTTATGTATGGATCTTCCCCTGATAAGTTTCCTCTTGATGGCGCGCCTGTAGATTACAGAGGCGGTTTCGAGAATGTTCTTAGGAAGGGACAGGGCAGCCGCTAGTTTGCTCAGTTCCGACAAGGCCACTGCAAGGTTGCGCTCAGTGGCATCCGAAACCCTAACGCGGCGCTGCCATTTCCTGAGTTTGTAGAGCTCGATTCTCTGGTCTGCGGTAACGGATTTGCTTCCGGATGGTCTGTCCCTCCAGTCAATGATGGTGGAGAGCCCTTTGTCGTGAATAGTGTAGGTCATGGGGGCTCCGACACGGGCCCTCTTGGCCCGTTGCTCATCGTCAAAGGCCCGCCATTCGGGACGGGTGTCCGTGATCTTCTCCGCCATCACGTAGCCGCAGGTCATGCAGACCACTTCTGCTGCGTCATAGTCTCGCATGAGGCGGGGGCCCCCGCATTCTGGACAGGACCTTACTCGTCGAGGGATTTCGGGCCCTTGCTGAATCTGTGCCGGTTCCAGTTTCTCAACCAAGTGCCTGGAGTGCTCCTATTCCTTCTCGAACTGGTAAAGAACTCTACCCGCGTGCGTGCCCGCGTTGTCGACGAACGGCTGGACGGACACGTAAGGAGCTTTCACGGGTCCCAGAATATTGTTGACGATTCCGACTCTTTCGAGTTTGTAGTTGCACACTTCAACGCCGATCGGAGGTGGTTCAGGAGATTCGAGACGAAAAATCAGGTTGCCGCTCTTGGACAGGTGCAGCACTTTGCCAAGCCGTCTCAAACCCGCACCTGGCACACTCCAGTCGAAAAGGGACACAGTCGGAATCGCCTATTTAAACATTGATTAGACTAGAAACATTTTCAACTCCGATATGCGGCTAGGGATTGAAAGCCGGCCAACGATATTGATTCGAGAGGTACAGCTGACAAATTTCATGTCATACAAGAACGCCAGTGTACCACTAGAACTAGGACTCAACCTGATCGTTGGCCCCAATGGTGCAGGAAAATCCTCTATCCTACTTGCCATATCGGTTGTCCTCGGACAGGCCTACACCGAGAGGGCAAGAAAACTCAGCGAACTGATACGGTGGGGGGAACAGGAAGCCCGAGTTTCTCTCAAGCTTGATAACTACATCACGAAAGGAGCTAGACCTTTTCCGCAGGCACGTGCAGAGCAGGTTCTGTTAACTAGGGTTCTGAAAAGGTCTGGCGAATACCACTATCTTCTGAACAACAAACCAATCTCCAAAACTGTCTTGGTGGAAGGGCTCTCTCGAATCGGGCTAAACCCCGATAATATGCTGGTCATCATGCACCAGTTGATGGTAGGGCGCTTCGGGTCCGTCAGTCCCGTGGAGAAGCTCCTCCTCTTGGAGGACGCGATAGGCTTCGGAGCCTATAGGAGGGAGGTTCTAGATGCTTCCAGCAGGCTCCAGAAGCTCACCACCGAGCGGGAGGCGATGTCCTCCGTTCTAGAGGGGACCCGTGAAACCTACCAGCACTGGCATCGAGAATACGAGAAGTACGAGCTGAAGAAGAAACTTGAGGAACAGTACAAAGACCTTCAAAGGGAGCTCATCTGGAGGAGGATGCTGCGAAAGGAAGCCTCCCAGAAGAGGACCAAAGACCGAATAGCTTCGCTTCAACGGGCCATGGAAAAGGCCAAGAAAGACTACGAGTCCTCGGACAACGGAAGCCAACACGTTACCGCTGACTTAGCCGGGCTCAACGAGGACCAAGAGAGGTTTCGCGAGGAGCAGCTGAAGCTCGAACGCGGAAGAGGTCACCGTTCGGGCGCATTGACATGGATGGAACGCGTCGGCCAGCTAGCTCTCTCCCAAGAGAAGCTCATACAATCAATAAGAGAAACAACGGGAGATTCAACCGCGGCCCTCCTCAATGAAAGTGATGAGTTGAAAAGGGTCCTCTCTGAAGTCTCTCAAGAACAGGAGAAGATTTCGCAGGCAGCCAAGCTGGAAGAGGCAGAGTTCGGGAGAGTGCGCGGCAGGATCAACGAGATCGCTACGCTTGTCAGCAAGAACACCGAGAAGCTTGTCCAGTGGAGAGTTCAGCGTGAGGTCAGCACCTTCAAACTCTCAACGCTCACGGAGCAGATACAAGACCTAGAGCTACAGTTGCGTTTGGGCGCTGAAGAGCTAGAGCCCTTGCACTCCCAAGCGTCTCAGCTGGGACCCGCGTTTGAAAACCCTCGCGACCTCCAAGCCATAACCCTAGACATCGCAGCAGTTCAGGAAAGGCTCAGGCCCATGGCCCATCTTTCAGAGGAGGTGGAGAAGATGTACCGGAACTATGGGGAACTCTACGAGGATTTGAAGAAGAAGGCGTCAGTGGTCGAGCAGAACAGGACAGAGGTCCTAGAAGAGCTTCGACAGCGGTTCGACCGCTGGAAGTCGGTCATGGAGAAGCTGTTGGAAGAGCTCTCCGAACGATACAACTCGCTTCTCGCGGAAGTGGGAGGAAAGGGACGAATCGTTCTCAGAGCCTCAAAGGACATGGAAAAGGCCGGATTGGAACTCCATGCTGGATTCAGGGGAAACGAGCCTGTGTCGCTAGATGGGCTGTCCCCCAGCGGAGGAGAACGGACGCTCGCCCTGATCGCGTTCCTCCTCTCTCTGCAACAGTTCATCTCGTCCCCTTTCAGGGCAATAGACGAGTTCGACGTTCACATGGACCCCCGAAACCGTGAAACAGTTTCCCGGCTCATCTACGCCGCGGCAAAGGCCACAGACTCCAGCCAGTACATTGCCATCACACCAGGCCACGTGACTCTGCCTGGAGAAGAGAACCCGCACGTTATCGTGGTACAAAACGTGGAGGGAACCTCGATGGTCAAGGAGTTGAAGTAACCCTGAGCACGTCCGGACACAGGACAAGTGCAAAACGGGACCTAGAAGACATCATCCAGACTTGCAGCTCTATCGAGAATAGGAGGTTCAACCCGTTCCTCTTGGACGTGTCTGAAGCCCTCAGAATCCTCAGGCGCCATTCGGAGCACCTCGGGTCCCTTGAAGCCCATTTGCTCGACATTAGGGCGCTGACAGGTATTGCAAGGGTGGTAGGTCTTCAAAGTGCAAATCTCAGGTTCCAGTCCAGCTCTCTTTTTGTGGATCCCGAAACCGCAAAGCAAAAGGTCGAGGCGCTGTCCAGACAGCAGCTGTCTGAGTTCTTCCTTCTTTCGTGGCATCCCATTGTTGAGCTGGAACAGTTGACTCCCACAACCCTAAAGGAGGCGCTGGAATACTGGGAGGTGTTGCTCTCCTTCTTCGAAAGACGGAGGAGACTGGAGCTAGGACCCTTGGCGATGCCGGGATCAGTTGAGCTGAGCGACCTTTCCAGAGCAGGGCTGATGGAAGACAAGGCATTCATGAAGAGGCTCAACGATTTCTGGGAAGAGCTCAAAGAGAAAGCGAGTCCTGACAATGGCATAGAATATTGGGCCTTCGTCAAGGCGTCGCGTTTCGCAGAAACGGTTACTCGAGCACAGTTTGTGAGCTTCCTAGTCACTTACGGCTACGCAACCATGGAGAAGATGGGAAAGAAGCTTGTCCTCTCTTCCAGAGAGAAACCCCAGCCTCCGACCCAAGGGTCACCCCTTAGCTTTCCGATAGCCATCCCCAAAGAGGCGTCATAGTCAATGGCAGAGGCCAAGGGAGAACAGTCATTCTACAGTGAACGGCTGAAGCGGGCCGCCCACATGCTATTCTTCAAACGAGGGAAGATTCCAGGAGCCCGGACTTGGGAGCTGAAGGCCGGTCTCGGGAAGGGTTACCAGAAACTTCTCGAGCAGCTGGACGAGTCACTGAAAGACTTGGATTTGGAGGTGAAGAAAGTCGAGGTTCCCGGCGGAGGAGACTATGGTCTCGGACCTGACGGAGAAGAAGGTCACAGATTCTTCGTCAGGCTGAGGGGAACTCTTGCTCCCAAGGAGGCCAGGATGTCTGGCTGGAGAATCGACAATCTGGCCGCGCTGGCTGCATGCCTTGCAATGGTTGTCTCGAAACAGGGCAAGAGTGAGAGAAGGGACCTGGAGGCTCTCATAGCCCACAAGGCTGGACGGTGGAGGGCGCTGACCCTCATGGACACTTTCCTCAGGACTGGCTACCTTGAAGAGGATGAGGAAGGGCTCGTGAAGCTGGGTTGGAGGACCCGGGCCGAACTCGACCTTCAAAGCTTGATGATGTTGGTGGCCGAGTCCAAGCCCGAAACCGAGGAAGCTGAACCAGATGTTGATGAAAGTCAGGCGTCTATTTGACGCTGCATGTTCTGCAAGTATCTCTGTCCCTGGGGTGCTGCCCTAGCACAGAGTTCTGGGAACGGCAGTATTCTCTCATCCCATTCTGAGATAGCTTCAGGGTGTAATTTCAGCTTCCCATTCTGTTCGTTGAGGCTACCCCAAATTAGCATGTACCTTCTGTCCGTGTAACCGCCAGTCGGAATTGCTGTGATGTGGTTGAACAGGACCCCCACGTGTTTTCCAGTAACTGGAACGGGCGAGGCTGGCTTCTTCAGCAAGACCTCGTCCTGGGGAGTCACCTCGAACTCCGTGGGAAGGCTCCAAGGGTACCCATCCTGTCCGATGAGGTTTATGATGGCGTATCTGAACGCGGCAAGTCTCTGAAAGTCTATCCTAGGCATAATCAACCATACACCTCGGGTGCTTCGTCAGTGTTTCCATTCTTCCAAGCCATGATCTTCTTGGGCTCCACTTGGATGACTATCCTCTTCCAGAACCAGCCGAACTTTTCGCGCTCCGCAAGAAACGCGTCTATGTAGGGCTCCTTCTTCCTCCAGTAAGGCAGGAATCGCTCCCATCCATGATCCAAGTCCGAGTCGTCGCACAGCGCGATTCCCTGGACCAAGATCCCGTGTTTTTCAATTCCGCTGCCTTCAGAATTTGAGAAGAGCATTGAGACTTTCGGGTTCTTTTTCATGTGTTCTATCTTTTTCGAGAAGAGGATGCTCGATGTGACGGTAAACTTTCCTGAGTCTCCGTCGTAGAAGTATAGGAGCGGAAATGTCACAGGTTTTCCATTCGCGACAGTTGTAAATTCGCAGGTCAAATAGCGTTCAAAGACGTCCCTGACCCAACCGGGCACCTGTATCATGTTCTAAGCATTCGCTCCTTGCTGACGGTCTGCTCCTTAACCAGTTATTTAACAGCATACTATAGAAGGTCGAGCCAGTTCATAGTCGATCTTTCGGATAATGTCGGGCTATTCCTTCTCTTCTCTAGGAATCTGTTTGAGGAATTCCTTGGGGTATTCTTTTGAGTTTAGGAGGTTGAGATATTCCCCCTTCTTGATTGACTCTCTTGCCTTGGTCAACTCCTCTCTTTGAGCAAGATGGTCGTGGACCTTCGCCCTGGCGAGAACATCCAAGACCTTTCCATCATAGAACGGCTCAAGATCCTTTCCCTGGCAGACAGCGCAGTCGCAGTTTGCCGTGTTCCCTCGAAGTGATTCGAAGTCCTTTTTCTTGAGACTGCCCCAGCCCTTCCTGTCGAAGACGTTGATGACCTCCTTCGTGAGCGGTGTGGGGGGAGGCGGCACAATCCACCGTGAGAAACTGTCGATTCCGAACATGGGCAGGATCATTCCTTCGCTGCACGCCATCAAACCGCGTCCGAATCGCACCTTGGGAGGCACCTGCAGCGCGTGGACCCAAACTTCGGGCTTTCGCTTCTTGAAATCCTCGATTTCGCGAAGTGCATGGTAGTAGAACCCGCCACGAAGGTCAAACCCCAAGAGTGACGAACTGTGCTTCTCCACAATCTGAATGAGGCGTGATGCGAGCTCCTTGTTATCAGAAGCCTGAACAACAGGCATCAAAGGCTTCTCGACACCACGCTCCTCCATCCATTTCTCAGCAAACTTCAGGTTCGCATCGAAATCCTCTGGCGACACACCCACTGTGTGCTGGACAGTGATTATGTCCAAGCCGGCCAGATATTGGAGGTCGAGTAGTGTTTTGAGGTCTTTGGTCTGGCTGATGCTGGCTCCTCCGCGAAAGGAGAGGTACAGGAGTCGGATCGCACCTGCGCTGGTTTCCTTGGAAAGAAATCTGGCCGTGGATTTCAGTGCATCTTCTTGGGTGAGGATTCTCGTGAGGGTGTCTGGAGGAGCCAGCCGGGCGAGGACCGCAACCTCTCCCGGCAGGGGTTCCTTGACGCCCGCGGGCTTGAGGGCGTTTCTTTCAGGGCTGATGGGAAACCGGTTCGGAAGGGGTATTCGTAAGTGTCCAAAGCGAAGCTCAGATTGGCTCGCACTCGTCTTCGAGTCGGCCTTGATTTGGGCGAGCTGGATGAGAGACAAAGCTGGGTAGGCAATGGGTGGTCGAGTAGAAAGAACCTTTCCTCATAGCCCCAGTGCGCTCGTGCTTCCTAGCCCGGAGTAGATTGCTCTGTCGACTTTAGTAGTCGTCGTCTTCGTGCTTGCTGTCGCTTTCCGTCCTAGGCTGGGCCCTGCCCTTCAGCCAAGACAACCGCCCCTGAGACGACGAGGATTTGGCCGGTGTCGCGGGTTCAGAGAACGCGTCTTCTCGTGTCTCTGGAAGGAGTAGTGGCGAGCTCACCGCAAAGACATGTCTTCTGATGAGTAGCATTAATGTGACGAGTCCAGACACGAAGACCGTAGCATTGACGAAGATAGAGAGGTCTACACGTGTTATGGGGATCTGAACGATGAAGTATAACTGTGCTACAGCATAGATTGCCCCAAAGGAGAACACGAGGAAGGGGAAGATCTGACTCAAACGCCTGTCAGCCCGCTTGATGGTCTTCCTTGCAAAAGTCTGCATGGCACCGAAGATAGAGACAATCATCAGGCCTATGTCAAGAAGTGCGTTCGCTGGCTGAGTCTGGGTGAGATATCCTATCAGGAGGCTTGTTGCTCGGTAGAGCAAGTAGGCCCAAACGATCGCGAATGTTCCGCCTACAAAGACCGCTGTCTGTGGTCTCTTCCTTCGAACCACTGGCCAGGTCCAAGAGACCGTCAAAAAGAATGTGAAGAGCATGGTGACGATTATTCCAATCGTCCAGAAGAGAATCCTACCGCTAGCGTCCTGTACCCCCTGGTACGAAGCGTTCAGCCAACTAGAGATTAGCCAAACCCCATAGGTCAATGGTACTATTGGCAGGAAGAGGAGACTTACTCCCAGGGTCCGAGCCATCTTCGTAGCGAATCGTTCTCCCGAAAGGGAGTCTTCGATCTTCGCCAGAGCATGGGTGACGGGCGCCGCGATAAAATAGGACTGCAGAAAAATCCATGCATAGAATATTACTAGGAAGACAGGGAAGATGGGGAGCGCTTCAACTGTTCCTACCTGGGAGATCCAGTAGACGAACCCGGCAAGGACTGGGGCGTAGATTGCTCCAACGATTGCTATCTTCATCTTCATCTTTGAGAAGAGCAAGTGTCCCCTCATTCTCTCCGATAGTGCAAAGGGAGCGAGGACGAGGTAGCTCACGGCTAAGCTGGCGCCCGCCGCGAATATCACAGTCCATGTTTGTCCGAACCCGACAGCCTTTCCCACGATGCCGATGATCAGCAGGAACAACGTGACGACTGTGAATACGAGAGTATGGGTGCGCATGCCTGGAGACAGGAGAAGCTTCAGCGAGCTGGGAACTTGGAACTTGGATTGAGGTTGAGGAAGTGTCAAGTCTCAAACCGTTTGTAAGAGAGCCCAGTGAGGGCCCAGGTCTCTCTCTACCATTAATCATGAGTCCGTTACCAAGTTGGGGTTCCGTTCGTAACTGCTAGATTGACACCTCGCCCCGGATCATAGCACGATCTAGATCCTTTGACGTAGAGATTGACACGACAGTCCAAAGCAAGACATAAGAGCACCCAAATGAGCGAGCGCGAACGCGGTCTTAGGCATTGTCGCATTATCATCCGAAGGAAGAGATGAAGAGACACGTTCGAGCCTTCATCTATTTGGCGACCACGCTTGGGAGTGAGGTCCATGTGGCAGAAGCTCTATGGAAACTGGAGGAAGTGAAAGAGGTTCACATTATTCCTGGACGCCATGACATTCTAGCGGTAGTTGAAGTATCACGCCATCTCCTCGAGCCCGATTCCCAGAGCATCTACTGGTTCATCTTGGACCGGATTAAGGGAATCTCGGGCATAGCGGACACTGAGACACTGATCCCGATCGTTTCCATGTCAAAATGGTCGAGTTAGGCCTAGGAATCCCCGGCCGCTAGCCGACCGCAATTCGCCCTGCCGTTTTTCCTCTCTCTCAGAGAAGGCGGGACCCATTGGGCACTCTATGTTCCGGTTGAATGAGCACCACCTCGTTTTTCTCATCTGCGACACCGAGTACCAGGACTTCCGAGAGAAACTTGGCGATTTGCTTTGGGGGGAAGTTCACAACCGCAAGAACCTGCCGGATTTGGAGCTGTTCTGGCGTGTAGAGTTTTGTTAGCTGGGCGCTCGCGGCCTTGTTCCCAATGGCTTGGCCGAAGTCGATTCATAGCTTGTAGGCCGGCCTTTTAGCCTCTGGGAACTGCTCGACCTTTACAATGGTTCCCGAGCGAATGTCGACCTTCAGAAAGTCTTGGAAAGAGATTGTGCTCAAGTTCATCTTCGTCCGTCCTCCAAAGACTTGCGGGCGGAGCTGGCAAGGCTCGGATAGGCTATTCCTGCCCATCTTCCGCGACGACTGGTGTGAACGACTACCTCGAACATTCCGCTATTGGGAATATACGTGGCCTCAACCGTTCCCGAACCCTTCTCAAGTCTCCTTATGTGCCAGTGCATTGACTTAGGTCCGTGTCTACTTAGTGGACCCATGTATGCGACCTCTGCATCCTGTTTATTCGCCCACGATCTAAATGCGGCTTCTAGGTCCTTGTGACGAAGGCCCTTTGCCAAGGTTGTGGTCAGCCTGTCCATATGACTGTAAGTAAGCTCCGCTTCCACTTTTGCTTTGGTGTAGTTGTCGAAACCAAGTGCTTAGGCTAGACTGACCGGGACCTATTTGATCCAGATCAGGAGGATTCGGTTGGCCATGAGGATCTCGAACAGGTCGTCCCTGGCGTTGCTGGTGGCCGGGGGTCGGGGCTCGTAGACTGTTATCTGTCTCTCGCCCATAATGTATCCAAGGCTAATGCTAAACTGTGAGCAGGTTAAAAGCTGAGTCAACCAGGTCCATGCAATTTACTCAATTTTCTCAGTGATTTTTTGGAGAATCCACAAGCTGACTTGTGCTTCTCACAGGGAGAAATCATTCTCCTTTGCAAGGAACTCCAAATTATGTGAGTGATGACCCTCAGAGGGATGGATCCTGATTTCTACCAGTTTTCAGTGGAGATGCATTTCTTCATCTGGGCGAGGTGCCCTCGGTGCAGGTCAGTCCACATCATTGGCGTCCTTCCGACAGAACCGTGAGCCGGCCTTGTCTTTGAAACGCCAGAGTCCACTATTCCTCTCCTCGCTTATTGAGTTGACGGAATGGGACCGCCCGGCCAAAGTCTTAAGGGAACTCCGGCGGCGGGTTCTCCCGGTCATGCCGTGATACTTGTTGCCCAATCCGAGGTTCGAGGCGCCATCCTGGGACCAGACTTACGACATGCTGATCAGTCTCGCGCTTCAAGTGAAGAGGTCGAGTTACAGGCCCGAGGTTATCGTTGGCGTTTCTAGAGGAGGATGGCCTCCCGCCCGGGTCATGAGCGACCTTCTTGGGAACCAAAATCTGGCTAACATGAAAGTGGTATTCTACAAAGATATCGGCGTGCGGAACAAGAGGCCCGTAATTACACAACCCGTCACCTCTGAAGTATCAGGGAAAAGGGTCTTGGTTGTTGACGATGTCTCTGATTCGGGTCACAGCCTTCGGGTGGTGTCCAGACATCTGCGAAGGAAAGGTGCTCGGGACGTGCGCGTCTGCACGCTATACTTCAAACCTCACAGCATATCCATTCCTAACTATTACGCCAGGAAGACCACAAAGTGGGTCATCTTTCCATGGGAGAGACTCGAAGCAGTACGGCTCATCGCCAAGAAGGCTGGGTCGAACAGAGGAGGGGCCGCTGTTGTCAAGAAGCTAAAGGGAAGCGGACTAAGCTCTCGGCTCATCAAGCAGCTCCTGGAAATGGACCTCGATGATGGAAAAAGCTGACGGACGACACTTGCTCATCCTAGGGCTTGCGTCTGCTAAGGTCAAAGACCCGAGAGTTGCGCTGGGGAGGCTGCGGGATGCTTTTCCTAATGCTGAGATTCAGTTGATGCGGGCAGACCGGATAGCCGGACGGGAACACCTGTGGTTCGCTGCACAGAACGCGGTCAAAGCCTTCGGCCAGAAGTACAAACGGTCGCGTAGCCTGGCCATGGAAATGCTCCTGTATGCATCGTGCCAGCGACAGATTTCCAAGGCCATAGAGATGCTCGGCGTCACGCCGCAAACAAAGGAAATCGCGGTTACAGCCATGTCCAAGGCTTCTCTTGTGTTCGGAGAGTTCACCGCGTTCGTTGAGAAAGCAGTCGGAGGCAAGCTCGACCCGGAAGTTCTTGAGATCCGTTCGAAGAGGAAACTCTCCGAGTTGAAAAGATCCTTCAAGATAGGTGACCGGGAGCTAGAAGCGTCAAGGGTCGAAGGGGAGGCAGATGACGACGTGGTGAAGCGGTTGGTGATTGAGCGGTCAGCCCTGCTTGCGTTGGAAGGCTAGAGGGTTCTCTTCTCTTTCTCAACGCCCAGTATTTGGCTTTGTTCTATTACCGATACTCCTGCAACCTTTCCAATAATCTCTATCAGAATGATCTTCTGGGGGTTTCGAAGGTCGACTTTTCGGGGGATCTTTGCAGCCACTGCGTCTATGATCGTCTTGGACGACACGTCGCTCTGTCTCTTTTCCAATGAGATTCTGAATGTCTCCCCCTCTGCTATCGTCGAGGCTTGTTCAGCGGCCGCGGATGCGATCTGTTCGAATTCACAAGGGACAACCTTCTTCACAGGCTTGACCTTTAGGATGTAGCGAAACTCCCAGGGTCTCTCCTTCAGAATGGACCTGAGGTCTGCGACAACGCGGACAGGGTTCAGCTCAGTCTTGGCGACGGTTAGGCCGCTGACGGGCGTGTAGTCGGTCTTCACGGAGCGGTCTCCTAGCTCGCCGACTAGGTACCATAGTTCCGAGTTTGCCTCGCGTTCGTTTCCTCTTGCGCTTGACACTAGCAGGTTGAAGTCGTTGAGCAAACCCGGTCTCACTGCGTTTGGTCGGGCCTGAGTCTCAGAGTGTTGAATATCTCTTCTCTTGGTATAGCCTTCTCCCTCAGAATTGAGACCTGGCCATTGTCTATCTTGACTATGGTCGACTCTATTCCGAGTGTGGCAGGACCCCCGTCAAGTACAACGTCAATTCGGTTCTCCAGTTCTTTCAACACCTCCTCGGCAGACTTTGACGACGGGTTGCCTGCTATGTTGGCGCTAGTGCCAACCAGTGCACCCCCGGATTGTTCGATTAGGTCCAGCGTCTCTTTGCGGTGTGGGACCCTTAGACCGACAGTGTCAGAGGATCCTGTTACTTGAGGCGGGAGTCTGACCTTTACAGGAACCACTAGTGTCAAGGGTCCTGGCCAGTGTCTTCGGGCCAGGCGAGTAGCGTTCTCGTCGAACTGTCCAATCTCCATAGCCTTCTCGATGCTCTTAACAAGAACAGGGAGAGCTCCGCCGGCTCTCTCCTTAGCTTTGAAAAGCCTGTTCACTGCTTCATGGTTGAAGGGGTCGCAGCCAAGGCCGTAGACTGTGTCGGTCGGGTAAGCTACTACTCCTCCCTTCCTTATGATTTCTGCAGCTTCCCGGATTGTGCTAGCGTCAATCTTGAGGATTCTTGTCAAGCCAGCCCTAACACATGCCCCGGTGGAGCCGAGGCTTATATCTCGTTCATGATGGTCGCCCGCGTTCACGCTTGACCAAGCCGGTGATCCTAGTCCACGGGGGTGCGGGGGAATGGCCAGAAAACAAGCACAGGGCTGCCCTCATGGGCGTTGGAAGCGCCGCTGCTGGGGGATGGAAGATTCTGCTAAACCGAGGCACAGCAATGGATGCTGTTGAGGCAGCCGTAGTCTCAATGGAAGACAATCCGATCTTCAACGCTGGAACAGGGTCTGCCCTGAACCTGACTGGAGACGTGGAGACGGACGCAGCCATCATGGACGGAGCCCACCTGCGAGGAGGAGCAGTCGCCTTGGTCAGGGGAGTCAGAAACCCGGTAAGACTCGCTAGAATCGTCATGGAACGAACAGACCATGTGCTGATGGCCGGACGTGGAGCAGAGCGACTAGCCCGAGCATACGAAATTCCAAGGGCAAATCTGAAGGTACGGGACAGGGTCCAAGCTTGGCGTCGTGGGCAAATCGACTTCGAGAGGGGAAAGCTCAAGTACCTATCCAGGAACTACAAACTGCTCAAAAGGGGACTTTTCGACGGTTTGGACACTGTCGGAGCATTGGCCCTAGACAAGGACGGGAATCTGGCCACGGCATGTTCAACAGGCGGATTATCCCTGAAACTTCCCGGTAGAATAGGCGACACCGCGATTCTCGGAGCGGGACTCTACGCTGACAATGACGTAGGGGCAGCCACCGCCACAGGCGTGGGGGAGATCGCTATCAGAACTGCCATATCCAAAACTGCCTGCGACATGATGCGAAAATCCGCGGCCGGGGTTGCAGCTCAACGGTGCATCAAGATGGTCAGCAGGAGGATCGGAAAAGGCCTGGGAATACAGACCTTGGACCTTCGGGGCAGCTACGGAGTAGCCCATAGTACACGTCACATGTGCTGGGCTGTCGTGGAGGGTTCTGGAAAGCCGCAAGCTTCAATGTTTGGCACCCGTCTTTGAGCTCGGAATTTGGGAAGCCTTTTAAGCTGGCTAATTTCGCGGTGGCCCGTTTTCAAGAGGCATCTGCATGTTGCCTTACGCCACGTGGGAAGGATGGGGTGAAGACGAGGACTGGGGTGGGGAAGATGAGTGGGGCGAAGACGATGAGTGGGGGGAAGACGACGGTGCTGAAGACAACTAGGCCCAACTAGCAGACTATTCTTCTTTGCATGGCAGAGCTGGACAGAATCTCCAGCGCTGCGTTACTGTATCCCTCCTGTCCCAGCAAAGGTAACGCGAGTTCTATCACCGGGCCTTCGAGCCACTTTGCGCAAAACAGGACGAAAAACCATGAGAATATCCAAACGATCATTCAGAGCACTGGCACTAGTCGCTCTTGGGCTAATTCTCCTCAGCTCATTCTCGCCCAGGAGTGCCTCAGCGGACACAGTAACGAACAGTGACTTCCGGGAGAAGAGCTTCTCAAAGGTAGTAGACTGGTTCGACTACGTGCGCCAGTACGCAGTGGCCAACGGCTTCACGCCGCCCGACGCCAGCGAGCATGCGTACATCTACACCAACTTCATCAACGTGGGAGGATTCCAGTTATTCTACGTGGGTTTGGTCAACGCGACCCACAACGGAAGGTTTGTCACTATTCCGCTTCAAACATTCTTCGAGCACTACAAGACCCCTGGTGGCAAGACAGCTGTTACAGCATCCTCCTTTATCTCGTTGGTATCGTTTAGGGAGAACAGCTCCTCAGTGTATGCCAACTCGCCGGACAGGAACGACGAGCTCTATGCGTCCTTCAGCCTCGGCGTGAACCTAACAGCCTTTGGAGGGCGTCCAGTACCATCTTACGTGGCTAGTAGTCAGATAATTCCTCTGACTTCAACAAGCGACAACCACTGGACTTGGGGTCTGAAGTACACTAACCTTAACGCTATCTGGTGGAAGATTGGCGTCGACCCGATACTTCGATACTGGGACTCGAACGTTCCCAGAGGTCTAGCTCGCTACGCTGAACTCACCTTCAACTACGATCTGACAATAGACCCGTCAGCCAAGACTGCTAAGCTAGTGGTCTCCTACACCATTGGAAAGATGACTGACCTCTGGCTCCTAGCCCAAAACCCCGTTCAACACCTGAACTCGACGGGAACATACTATATCAACGGAACTCAGGCGTCAACGCAGACAATCTACGATTTCCTCCAGACCAACCAGTACAAGATTTCGATAGTCTTGTCTCAAAAGTCTATCGTGGTTATCCAGAACGCAAGCCAGGCTACTACCGACAAGGACGGGTCGGGCACGTCTGTTGACGACAGCGAGCAGGATGTCAGCCGTTCAGCAATCACAACAGAGGCTCCGGACCAAGAACGGGTCTTCAGGGCCGACTTCGGCGTCAAGCCGACCTACCAGCTCTACGATTCATCCGATACCAACCCCACTACTTACAACGCTACTACCAGAACTGTTCGCCGTGCTGGATGGGGGGGAAACCCTGTCTTCTGGTTCCAGAACAGGTTCATGGGCTTACTACCACTGTTCGTGGCCCACGTTGACCCCGCACTAATACAGCAGGCAAGAAACGGCTTGGTCAGCTTCGAGGTCGCCGATTACCTCTACATCATCTCCTACCAGCAATGGGGCGGAACGAGGATTGTCCACGACCCTGACTTCACAGCCTTCTACCAGCCTTCCAACAATGCCGGCTTGGTCACAGCACTGTTCATAGCAGTAGTGGCCGCGGCTGCGGTAGGAGGAGTCTTCGCGTTCCTCTTCCGCAGGAGAAAGGCGGCCAACATCGCAGTAGCAGGATACCCGGGCCAGGCACCACCGACCCAGGGTCCTTCACCCACCAGTCCACCACCATCCGGTCGCTAGAAACGTCCCCCCTTCTATCCTCTTTCAGCTCACCGGACCAGACGCTAAACTTCATCTTTCCAAGCCGGCCGTGTCGAGACATGAAGGTCCTCAGGCCGGCAGTAGAGGTCTACCATCTTACGAAGTTCTACGGGCCGGTGCTGGCCTTGAGCGATGTTTCGTTGACTGTGGATTCGGGTGAGGTCCGAGGACTGCTGGGTCCGAACGGGTCTGGAAAGTCTACGCTCATCAAGACCCTTGTGGGGTTGTTGAAGCCGACCTCGGGGGCTTCCCGGGTCTTGGGGCTGGGCTTGCAGTCGGATTCGATGCAGGTCAAGAGGCTCGTGGGTTATGTCCCAGAGTCTCCGAGGCTCTACGAGTTTCTTACCGCAACAGAGTATCTAGACTTCATCGCTGATGTCAGAGGCCTATCCTACCAGGAAAAACGGGAACGCATCAAGCGCTTCATTGAAGCCCTTGACATGGAGGGAAAGGAGGGCGACATGATCAGCAGCTACTCCCAGGGAATGAAGCAGAAAGTTGCCATTATGGGCGCACTGCTCCACCGGCCCCGAATACTCTTCCTGGACGAACCGCTGAACGGGCTCGACCCGAAGTCAGCCCGAGTTGTAAAGGAGCTCATCCACAGCCTCTCAAAGGAGGGAGTGGCGACGATCTTCAGCACTCACATCCTGGAGATCGCAGAGGCCATATGCGACCGAATAACAATACTGCAAAACGGAAGAATTCTGGCGGAGGGGACCCCCCAGGAGCTACGGGAGAAAGCGGGACTACCGGGCTCGGGTCTGGAGGAGGTATTCCTGAAACTTACGGGGATCAAAGGCGTGCAGGACATCGTGGAGGCTCTATTGCGGTGAGGCTTCCAGTCGTCCTCAAATTCGCACGAGTCCTGATGATATCAAGACTGAGGAGCACAAGAAGATCCTTCGTCTCTAGAGGACTCACCAATAGACCCCTTCTGATAATCGTCCTTGGAACAATACTATTCATCGCTGCACTATTGGCGGGTGTAGCAACTGTCTGGTTTCTGAGAACAGGCAACTTCACTCCACTGGAAATAGAACAGCTCGTCACCACGATCTTCGGTGGAGCACCGCTCTTCCTAGTGGGCTTCTACTTCACGATGGGGCTGCTCTGGGAGTTGAATGCTTCAGCCGAGGCTGAGAGCACTGACTCGATAAACTGGCTTCCCATATCGCCCGGCGAGTATGTCGCCGCCTCCTCTCTGTCGACCAGCTATACCTACTCTCCCGTCCTGATGATTGCGCTGGGATATGCTTTCCCCGTCGCCCTCTTTTCTGACAATATGCCAGCCTTCCTGCTTCTCATTCCAGTGGCACTCCTCTCATCAATGACGGGCTCAGTAGGCGTAGAAATCATGAGGTCCGGATTGGCCCGAGTTTCCACCGCGTTCAACCGAACAGGCGGAAGATCGATGATTTTACTGAGAGTCCTTGGAATCATGTTAATCTTAGTCCTAGCTCAGATTCTCTTCAGCGGCTTCATCATAACCAGGGTAGTTGGCACTCTCGTCGCGGGTGCAGACGTTGCAAGCTTCGTTCCCATCTTCTGGCTGACGCTAGCCCTAACCAGGGCATTAGTAGCTGACGTAGTCTCTTCGGCCATCTTTCTCACTCTGGGTGGAGGATTCCTTGCCCTACTGAGCTGGGTCGCTCTCGCCCTTAGGACAAAGTACTGGGTGGTTCCCCCAGGGTCCCCTCATCTTTCTTCAACAGGTTCCATCTCCAAGCCCAGCAGGCTAGGGAAAATAGGGCTTGGTCCGATATCCATCGCATTATTGAAGCGGGAAATTCGTGCGGCTACCCGTCGAAAGGAAGTGGTACGGTTGGCAGTGATTCCCATAATCATACCCGTAATGATCGGGTTTCCCCTCGCTTTATCGCCAACGCCTCCAACGAATGCAAGCGGGGGAGGGCTCGTTTCCGCAGTCCTGGGCGGGCCTTTCTTGTTCGGGGTCGGGTTGGGAGCCCTTATCCTTGCGATGACTTCACTTGGACAAGAGGGGAAGAGCCTCTGGAACCTGGGAGCATTACCAGTCACAGCATCCATGCTGGTAAGGGCAAAGATTCTCTTCTCTGTGCTTGTCTCGACTATCGGTCTAGGGTTAGGGGCCGTGGTTAGCGTACTATTGTTCGGCTTTTCATACTACAGCCTCGCCACTTTTGCCCTGCTGGGAATCACCCTCATAATTGTCGAGGCGAGCCTCGGGGTCGCGGTTGGAAGCAGGTTTCCCGATTTTTCGGAAGGTCCAAGGCCCAAGTTCGTGACAATAACCGGCTCAATAATCGGCACAATCATCGGTCTACTGGCCATGGGCATCATGCTAATGCCCCTCGGATTATTACTCACATTGCGATTCCTATATGGCATAACTCTGCCACTTTCATTTGCTCTCTCGGCGTCGGTCGGATTGGGGATTGTTCTAGCCTGGGCCAGCTACAAGTCGGCGCTGCCGCCGGTCCAAAATATCTTGAATGAGCTACCTGCGTAACATACGATCCACGTCCGGACAGACGGCCCATTGCCCGTTGAGTAAAGCGGAGGACCTGTTACCGCCAAGATGCTACGATTGTTGCACATAACGTTAATATTCACTCGTGTGGACAATTCACTTGAATCTAGGCAGGGCCGCAAGAGCAAGGCCATGAGATGCGGTGCTCCAGATTCAAACAAGGAGAACAGCTGAGAAAGAATTGGAACTGTCAGATGAACCGAAATCCTGGGTAGAAGAGGCCAGAAACCGAGTTAAGAGAATTGCAGACTTAGACCCGAAGGACCGGCTCGACACGGTCTACGGCATAGGACTGTGCTGCTCGACACTAGCCAAGAGCATGCAGGGCTGGATGCAATGGATCGGAAACCTCTCGCTGAAAGACTTCAACCAGGCAGAGCTTGAGGAGATTTTCGGCGTGATAAAGAAAGCAACAGTCCAGCTCATGGAACTAGACATAGACAAGACAGAGAAGTACGAGCAGTCTCACGGGCTTCGACAGAAGCCTGGCAGGGATAACCGGCTAGTAAGTTAGGCGCTAGGGTCTTCCCACATCTCTTCAAATATCGTGGGTTCGAGCCGTCTACAGATTAGTGTTGCCGCGGAAGAGGATCGTAACCATCGCCGAGTTCAGCATCCATCCCATAGGGGAAGGAACGAGCGTCGGCCGTCACGTTAAGGCTGCGATAGATTCCATCTCGCAAATTCGAGGGCTGAAGTACCAAGTAACGCCTATGGCGACGGTTCTGGAGGCTCAAGACCTGAAGACGATTCTAAAGGCAGTTGAACAGGGACATCGCGCCGTTCGTTCTCTTGGGGCAAAGAGAATCTCATCAACCCTGAGAATTGACGAACGGCTGGACAAGGCCCGCACAATGTCGGATAAGGTCAGGAAAGTCAGCGGCTAGTTGCTTAGGTCTTGGGAGTGCCGGATTATTCCAACCGTTTGAACAGGCTCTGCATGAACCGTATCGGGATGGGCTGGCCGCTCCTGCTGGTCTCATAGTAGGTCTTGCACGTTTCACACTGCCACACTTCCATGTCCCTAATCTGGGCAGGTGCGCCCGCCTCAAAATCCTCTTGGACGATGTACCGGCCGACAAAGTCGAGCTGCAGTTCGCACTTGGGACACTTCAACGATGCCAGATCTCACAGAGAATAGTGTTCCGAGA
>CAYIBO010000001.1:8303-35095 GCA_964361545.1 uncultured Candidatus Bathyarchaeia archaeon | reverse complement strand
AGGAATCTATCGGCATCAATCGCAGCCTTGCAGCCGTCAGCGGCCGCGGTCACTGCTTGTCTGTACTTGAAGTCGTGCACATCGCCCGCGGCGAATACTCCTGGAATGCCAGTTTCAGTCTCGCTCTTGGTGACGATGTAGCCCTTCGGGTCCAGTTCGAGCTGGCCCTTGAATATTGATGTGTTTGGCTCGTAGCCTATTGCTATGAAGACCCCGTCCGTTTTCAGTACAGTTTCGCTTCCGGTCGTGAGGTTTCTTATCTGGATCCCCGTGACCTTGTTGTCGCCGAGAACCTCCTCAACAAGGCTGTTCCAGATGAAGCTGATCTTGGGATTCTTGGAGGCGCGGTCCTGTAGTATCTGGCTGGCTCGAAGCTTGTCCCTGCGATGGATCACTGTCACCTTCCGGGTGATGTTGGCTAAGAACGTGGCCTCCTCCATTGCAGTGTCGCCTCCGCCCACAACTACGACCTCCTTGTCTTTGAAGAAGTATCCGTCACAGGTTGCGCAGCTTGACACTCCCTTGCCCCGGAACTTGGTTTCGGAGGGGATGGAGAGCCATTTTGCAGAAGCACCAGTAGCAATGATCACCGCTTTACCTTGGTGCATCTTTTCCCCCACGGTGACCTCGAAGGGACGGGTCTGGAAGCCTACCCTTGAAGCGTCATCGTAGACAATATCCGGGCCAAACTTCTCGGCCTGTTTCCTGAGCCTTTCCATCAATTCTGGTCCCAACACGGCATCCGGGAACCCAGGGAAGTTCTCAACGTCAGATGTCAGCATGAGCTGGCCTCCCGATATGGAGCCGGCGACCAGCAATGTTTTCCTCCCAGCTCGGCAGGCGTAGATTGCAGCCGTATAGCCCGCAGAGCCGGAACCGATGACGATTATGTCGTACATGATTCAGATTCCCAAGAAGAGGCCATCCGAGCAATTTATGGGTATTCTTGAACAAAGCCAACTATGAACATTCCAACCCGTGAAGGCTTAATTATCGAAAATCGACCCTGCAGGTCAGGCCGCAAGTCTTGTTAGAGTATCAAGGCGTCAAGATATCCTGGCTGGGGCATGATTCCTTCAAGATCAAGAACGGCAAGACCATAATCATTGACCCTTTCAAGCTCCGTTCAGCCCCAGAGAAGGCGGACATACTTCTCGTAACCCATGAGCACTTCGACCACCTCTCCTTGGAAGACATCAAGAAGGTAGTGTCGGAGAAGACCACTGTCGTGGCGATTTCTTCCTGCAGGAGCGAGCTGTCAAAGCTGAAGGTGAAAGAGGTCAAGTTCGTTCGTCCAGGGGACAAGGTCAATGTCGACGACGTTACCGTTGAAGCAGTGCCTGCCTACAATCTCAACAAGTTCCGAGAACCAGGAAAGGTGTTCCATCCAAAAGATGATGGAAAGGCAGGGTACGTTGTGACAGTTAAGGGGGTGCGAATATATCATGCTGGCGACACTGATGCCATTCCAGAAATGAAAGGTCTCAAGACGGATGTGGCCCTCCTGCCCGTGAGTGGGACCTATGTCATGACCCCCGAGGAAGCGGTAGAAGCCGCTAGGACAATCAATCCCAAGTTAGCAATACCGATGCACTATGGGGCGATAGTTGGGTCAGAGCGTGACGCGGAGAAGTTCAAACAGCTCGCAACTTGCCCCGTTCAGATTCTGAAACCCGAATAGCAACTCCGCAGCAATCAAGAACTATAGCGGCTCACGGCGTGAGCCATCTTTAAGGAAGGACGCTCCGAGGAAGCGTGTCGTCCAAAGAGGAAATGACGCTATCTAGGCTACTGTAGGTTCCATCGGGGAGTTTGCTGAGATACTCGCGTGCTCTGACCCGCCTTTTTGGAGTCAGGTCGAAAAGCTTCCACCCTTGCAGGTTGACCAGCTCAGCCTTTTCAGCTGGAAACCGCGCGTCTTCCTCCAAGACTGTTCTGAGAGAGTCGAGGCCCGCCTGTCCGGTTATAGTGGGGAAGTCTCCGGCTTTGAGGAAGGCCTTTAGGCGGGCGGCGTCCCTGTACATTCTCACGCCGTGGAAGGCGAGGATGCTCTTCTCGAACTTTGGTGCCGAGGCTTTGGACGCTATGTCTTGAAGTTCGTCATCGTCAAACTCGTAGATGTTGTCCTGGCCCTTGCCGAACAGCCTTGTGTAGAGTATGTCCGAGTCGTACTTTGGCTGCTCTCGGGAAATGTCAACACAGTGAATCGCGTCACTCTTCTCCATCAGCTTCAGAACCTTGTCCGTCGGGGGTTCTCCACGGAATTCCACAGCCACCCTCGTCTTGTTCGCGCTGAAGGTTGACAGAAGTTCGTCGAGCCCTGCAGCGAGTCTTTCCTCTTCAAGGCGGTCACCGGGTAGAAGAACAGCAAAGACGTTGGCGTGGAGAGTCCTGCAGATGATCTCCATTCGGCCGACTACGACGCTGATTGTTGGTCCTCGTTTAGACTCAAAAGCCTCGACGATGTCCTTGTGGCATCTAAGCGCGAACTCAAAATCCTTAGGAACAATCCTACGCCACTGAGAAACAGTCCGCGGGCTGGGATAGTCGTAGTACGTGCTGTTCACCTCGACAAAGTCGAAGGCAGAGGAATACGCCTTGAGGCTGTTTTCTCCCGGGACCCTGAAATAAGCCCAGCCCCCTGCACCTATGCGCAGGCTACCCATACATTCATGTGGTATCGTTCTGCGGATAATTAGGCTAGAGGTAAGTGAAGACGGGCCGGGTCCTGCTGGGCACTTCGGGCTGGTCCTACCAGGAATGGGTCGGAGTATTCTATCCCACCGCGACCGAGAGCAAGCTAAAGCACTACACTAGGATATTTCCAACAGCGGAGATAGATTCTACCTTCTACGCCTTTCCGCAGCAGGGGACGGTGCTGGGCTGGGACAGGTACTCTCCCAGAGATTTCATTTTCAACGCCAAGATTCCACAGACTGTTACGCATGAGAAGCTGCGAGATCTTGGACCTAGTTTGGAGTTGGAGCTTGACCGGTTCGCAGAGCTGATGCAACCCCTCAATAGCAGCGGAAAGCTCGGATGTCTGCTAATCCAGCTTCCTCCCAGCTACAAGTATGACTCGAATCACTTGGAGAGTTTCCTTTCCATCCTTCCCCACGGATACAAGTACGCCATCGAGTTCCGCCACAAGACCTGGTTGAGAGAGGAAACTTGGAAAATCCTGTCAAAGTACAACGTCGCGTATACCATAGTGGATGAGCCGCTCCTTCCTCCTGAGGTTCACTTGACGGCAGACTTTGCATACGTCAGATGGCACGGACACGGTCAGAGGCCCTGGTACGACTACCATTACGGCGATGAGGAGCTTGAGAAGTGGGTTCCGAAAGTCAAGGAGATTGACTCTTCAGTCAAGACAGTGTATGGCTACTTCAACAACCACTTCCACGGCTACGCGGTGGAAAACTGCCTCAAGGTTCTCCAGATGCTGGGCAAGCTCACGCCGGAACAGGAAGAGGCTCTCAACCGAGCCCAGACAAACCTCGGCAAAGCGAAGAAACAGGCTTTCGGACTTGAAAAGTGGCTGAGTGAGGATGAGAGCCGGTCTAAGATTGTTAACGCGTTAACCTCTCTCATGGGAGAGTCGAGACTGGCGCGAGCACTGGCAATCACGGATGATGAAGTGAACGTGAGGCTCGCGAGCAGGGACAAGGTTGAAGCTAGGATTCGAGACTATAGTCTCACAATGGACATGAAGTCCAGGACGATAGTTCACGACTGTGGGGACTGGGAAAGGTCCATCGAGACGCGACAGTTGTGCAAACACGTAGGTCGAGTTCTACTGTCCCTAACGGAGGATGTAGCCCTCAGCTGGATCACAGAAGTGCAGTCAGACATTGAAAGCTGGTCTTTCAAGAAGCCCGACAACGAGTAAGGCGTCCGTGCAACTAGCCGGACTCGAACCTGGAATTGAGCAGTTGCTGGCTTGCCACCTTGAAGATTTCGGGGAAACGCAATCGTAGCGTTTCTTCAAGAAGGACAGATGCCTCGTGGCCAGTGTTGTGTTGAGGCTTCGTCTGGGCCAGGCAAGGTAGGACAGCTTTTGCTCTGTCGGACCAGACTGTCATGCCCGGTCGGACCCTGGCCTGCCGGTATGCCGCGTGAAGTTGTGCGGTCGCAGGACTGGGAGGGGGCTGTGCTCTGTCGCGTTTTTCTCCTGGTTGGATGTGCGAGTGCTTCTGTTCCGTTCCCCAGGGACTAGGCCTCGGCTAGAAGCGTTACCTCTATCAGTTCTTTGGCCGCTGCTCGGTACTGTTCGGCGGCTGGATTCTTGGGCCTGTAGATTATTCCTGGCAATCCTTTGCTGGGGGCTTCAGCCATCCGGATGGACCTTGGAATGACGGTTTTGAGAACCCTGTCTCCGAAACTTCCTCGGACCTGTTCCAAAACCCTCTTGGATAGCGCTGTGCGCCTATCGTACATTGTCAGGATGATTCTATGGTCGAACGTTGCCTTAAGCCTCGACTTGACCAGATCCATCACCTTCAGGAGTGTCGGTAGCCCCTCCATGGGGTAGAACTCGCACTGGACCGGAATGAGAACATGATCCGAAGCCACGAGTGCGTTGAGCGTTAGCAGGCCAATGTTGGGAGGACAGTCGATGACTATATTGTCGAAGCGATCGCGTATGCTGGCTATGGACTCTCTGAGTACGTATTCTCTGCCCGGGGCTGATGAAAGCTCGACCTCCGCGCCCGCCAGATCTAGGTTGCTGGGAAGTAGCCAGAGGTTCTCCACCCCTGTATCGAGAAGAACCTCCTCCGCTCTACGGGTCTGCGAGAGTAGGTTGTAGACTGTTGAGGTGAGAGTTGCTTTCTCGAAGCCGAGGCCAGTGGTGGCGTTTCCCTGTGCGTCTAGGTCAACTAGCAGAACTTTCTTTCCCTCGAGAGCGATGGCCGCGGCGATGTTGACGGAAGTTGTTGTTTTGCCGGTTCCACCTTTGTTGTTGAGAACACTCAGTATCAAGGGTCGGACCCGGAAACCATACCAGATGATTACTAAGAAGTTGATTCACAAAAACCAGATAATGACTGACAGAATTCGTATCCAATTGACATGAAAATTGGCTGGCAAGAGCCCAGGAATTGACACAGCGGTGAGACTCAATATAAACCCAGACTCGCTATCGAGCCATAAGGCGGGCACGTTGGACTATTCCGCAGACCCAGGAGAATGTACTGGCTATCGCAAAACAAGCTCAACGTCCCGGCAGGAATTCACAGATTTGTGAACAAGAACATCCCCTAAGAGATAACGAATGTTCAGGGCTGAGTTGAAGACCTTAGAACGGGAGATTATTTCCTGCAGACGATGCCCCCGCCTGGTTGCCTTCCGGGAACAAGTCGCCCAAACTAGGAAGAAACAGTTCTCAGACTGGGATTACTGGGGAAGACCTGTCCCAGGCTTCGGAGACCCGGATGCACCTCTCCTAGTGGTCGGACTGGCGCCCGCCCCACACGGGGGAAATCGAACAGGGAGGGTCTTCACCGGAGACAGAAGCGGAGACTTTCTAGTCCGAGCACTCTACAAAGCCGGTTTCGCAAACCAGCCCCTCTCAACGAACCGGGACGATGGTCTACAACTCAGGAATGCCTATCTCACGGCCGCAGTCAAGTGTGCTCCGCCTGATAACAAGCCTACACCCATCGAAATTAGAAACTGTTCCGGGTTTCTCGAGAGGGAAATTGACACTCTCAGAAACGTCAAAGCGATCCTCTGCCTAGGCCAAATCGCCTACCGTCAAACAATGGAAACCATCCGCATCCACCATCACTTGGATTACCCGATTCCGAAATTTCGCCACGGCCTCAAAGTGAGGCTCGGCGAACATTTCCCGAGAATCTTCGCTTCATATCATCCAAGTCCGAGAAACACTCAGACGGGAAAACTAACGGAACGAATGTTCTTCTCGCTGTTGTCTCGCATCCGCAAGACCCTTAACGCACCATAGGAAGATGTGAGCAACTCAGAAACAAACTGTCACGTAGCTTGGACGGTCAGTTGCAGCCGTTCTATCTGGACTTGTCGTCCCATGTATTCTCCTGTTCTGACTTCGGCCATGGTCAAGAGCTCGGCCAGTCTCTTGTTGAGGGCGGCTAGTTTCTCTTCTACGGATCTGATTCGGTGGATTACGTCCTCGCGATGCTTCCTTGCTTCTTCAAGCGTCTTCATCATATTCTTTCGGGCTTGGTAGCGGCTCTTGCATGTAGGGTCTTGAAGTAGCTTCAGCCTCTTGGACAGCAACTCACGACCCCGCCTCTGTCTCTCCAACAGACGCTCTGTTCCCACGAGCTGGTCCAGTTGGGCCATCACACGTGCCGTCTTTCGTGGCTTGAATTCCATCTTCCCCGACCGCAGGGCCGACTGGAGGCTCTGCAGAATACTTCCGACATATCGGCCGGTTTCTTTTGATAGGAAGCTGCGGTAGGGTAAAGTGACGTAGTTATTCAGGGCTTCCCTCTCATCCTGACCCAGTGGAATCTCTCCACGTTGAGATAGGTCCCTTAGCTTCCTCAGGGGCCGCTGTAGATGAGCGAGGGTTTCTGTCCGGAACTCTCTGCTCTCCTTTCGAAGCTCTCTCTCGATTCTCAAGACCTCGTGGAGCTGGCCCTCGCTGGAGAGCCTTTCAAGTTCCGACTCCAACTTTCGAATCTCATCGGCAATGAGTTGCTGGTCACGTGAGAGATTGTTGGTCTCCTCCTCCCTTTCGAAGATCTCCTTTCTAATGTCCTGGATGGTTGTCACTATGCCGTTCAGGGTCCTGGCCTTTTGCAGTGTACTTCCTTCGCCCTCGAGAAACTCTGACAATTTTCCTGCTGCTCGTGAAATCCGGTCGATGACTCCTCCGAAGGAGCGCATGTCTAGAATGTACAGCCCTACTAGCTCACTAGCGGTACGGTTTCGCGAATCTCGCAGAGACCGGCTGACGATTGACAATGAGTCTCTGGCGCTTTTCATCGAGTCCCATGATACGTCGCTGGGAAACTGTAGGCGTGTGATGCTCTCAGATGCTTCTCGTGCGGAATGGCCGATTACCCGTGCGGCTCTGTAGGACACGGGGTCCCTTTTCGTGGCCATGTCCTTGTCGGCCTTCCGGGATAGGTCGTCGAAGAACCTTCGAGACTCATCCAGGGTTCTGCCTGCTTCGTCGAGGAGCTTGCGCCCCTTGGAGACAGCTGGACGTAAGAGTTTTTCGAGTTCCTTTGAGACCCAGGTGGGGTATTCTTCGAGTGCTAGTTTCAACCAGGCACGGACCATGAGATGGGAGGCTTAGCGAGCCTCCTCCCGTAAACCAATGACTACATTGTCTATTGTCTGTTGCGTTCTCTCCTTTCGACGAACGAGGTCAGACACTAGGGACTCGTAGAGTTCCTTGGCCATTCTTCCGCTGCGATACTGATTCCGTAGATCACTCATGCTGCTCCGGACCACCTGAAGCTCTGCCTCGGCCCTTTCAATCTTCTTCACCATCTCTCCATAACGGGGTTGGGTGCCTGCAAGCTCCTGTTTAGTGGGCCCCAGCTGTCTGTCAATTTCCGAGACGCGAAGGTCCATCACGCGCTTTCTCCTCTTGAAATCATGGCGGCTGACAGCTCCCCTGCCAATATCATCTTCTAGCTTTTCCGACTCCAGACGCAGGGCTGCTTTCTCGTCGAACAGCTCCACGAACCGACCGATGAGACTTGAAGGAGCAAGCCCTGTGGTTGCGACGGCTGTCGAACCCGAGACGAACACAAGCACAGCAGCGGCCAACGCGGCCTCCAGCAGACCTGCCCATCCCAGCGGACCGAGGCTCGCCCAGAATGGGTCCAGCCTATAGGATATGGAGAATGAAAGGTCGGTTAGAGGGTTGACCCCTGTGGCTTCAAGCAGTATCTGGTTTGCGGTGACCGTGGCAGTCTGGACTGTTACAGAGTCCAGCTTGAAACCAGTGGGCAGGCGAATCTTGGTCTGAAGAGCGGATTCGACAAATTTGACATTACTGAACATCTGAAAGTTGAGCGAGTATCTGCCCAAAGAACCGGTCGTGACATAGAGATCGCTGGATAGCTCATAGTCAAGTTTCACGCTGACTCCGCCTCCGTTCTTGACCGTGCCAAACCTCGGCGTGAACGTCACCGCTGTTGTTCCATTGGGCTGGAGGGTGGCAGCGATCTTTGTCTCATCGAGTCGCCCGATTACATCACTGCCACTTACAGAGGCCGCACCCTTTGGCAGCAGAAAGGCTAGGCTCGGAGTATCTCGTCCCCGGTTCGTGATATTGTATGTATCGGACACCTGGACTTTCGCTGACTGGGATATGGTGATCAACCTACCTGCGGCGACGTCGAAAGCCAGCTGGGTTGGCGATGCAAACGACAGCTTGCCCAGCGTGGTATTGAACGGCTTGAGATTGCTCGCTTGGGTCTGGAAGGTGCCAGATGACGTAGTGCCCTGAATTCCTGACGGAGTGATGGACGACCAGTCTCCGGTCTTTATCGTCAACGTAGCAGTGGTCACGCTTGTTGAATTATCCACTACTGGGAATGGACTGTAGGTTAGGGTGTACCGCTTGGAAGTGTCTTCGAAGCTGAGTAGCCCCGAGAATACAGTCCTGAGGGTGAACGAATAAACCCCAGTCCTCCCCGGCAACTCGACTCGCAGCGGGAGGTAGCCTCCGGTCTGGTTCAACGCCTGTTTTGTGACGCGAGCTGTAGCACCCTGACTGTCTACGGCAATGAAGAATCCTAACTTATCCGCCACCTGGGAGGGGACGCCGAGGTCGAGGTAGGTTACCGAGGCGTTTGCGTTGAGGCTGACAGTGTCATTCATGAAGGTAGTACCCCAATCGTTCGTTAGTATGATTCGGCTAACCGTGAGCGTGCAGGTGGACAGTGTGCAGGCCACCTGAGTCTGGGCCGAGGCGTCCACAAGAAGAGAGCCCATGGCCAATGAGAGGAGGAGTGCTATGCCTAGAACGAGTCTCATCGGGACCAGACCATTGTTTCCTTGAAGGATTTGGGTTCCGAACCCACGACTTCCCTACTTATTTATTGCTTAGCGAACTGAGCCCAGACCTCTAAGAGGCTGGAGAGACTCGCAAAGTATACTCGTCACTGGCGCGGGAGGAAGCGCAGGGCACAACGTATGCTGGAGTCTGAGAGTCAGCCCGGACGGGAAACGGCTCGACCTGACCGGGACAGACTCGGACAGAACAAGCCTCGAGCTGAACAAGTGGATCGACAACGCCTACCGGATTGCCAGCGCTGAGAACCCCCAATACATCTCAGTTCTCAACAAGATCATACGCAGGAAGAAGGTGGAAGCGGTCTTCCCTCAACCCGACTATGAAGTTGGAAGGATATCTCGAGAGAGCCAAAAGCTGGAGGCAAGAGTCTTCCTTCCGGATCCGTCCACGGTACTACTGTGTCTGGACAAGTATGAGGCCCTTTTGAAATGGCAGACGGCAGGTCTACGGCGAGAACCTATTCTTCTGAGCCCTAGGTCTCGTTCAACAGCTAGGAAGGTCAGGTCATTGGATTATCCTGCTTGGCTCAGAGCCCGCCACGGTGCAGGTGGTCTGATGAGTTGTCTTGCCAGGAGCTGGAAGGAGGCCTACCACTGGGTCATGTTCCACTGGGAACATGGTTTGAAGAGTGACTTTGTCGCGGAGGAGTATCTTCCCGGAAGAGACTTTTGCTTCATGTCGATCTGGAGGGACGGGAGTCTCGTAACATCAATGGCCCGTGAGAGGCTGAGCTGGGTGGGAAACAGGGCAGTTGGAACAGGCGGGACTTCCAAGCTGAACAGGGTGGTTCATTCGGAAAAGGTGAACCAGAACGCGGTCAAATCCATCAAGGCGATGAGCGAAAAACCGCACGGAATCTTCTGTGTCGACCTCAAAGAGGGAAAGGATGGCACTCCATACCCAACCGAGATCAACTGCCGATTCACCACCAACGTCCACTACCTCACCTTGGCCTCTATCCGCTTAGGTCGGCCTGAGCTCAACTTCCCATGGCTCGCAGCCCGAATCGCAGTGGACGAGGACATACCCGCCTGTAGGATGATGAACGCGTTTCCGTCGAATCTCTGGTTCACGAAGAACACTGACATGGGCTTCACCATGGTTGAAGATGACGACTGGAGAGCAGCGGACTTCACCTAACTTGGCACGTTAGCCTGTTGGTTTCTTTCGGTAGAAGAGTGCTCGGACTTGGCGGTCCCACAAGAAGAGCCAGACGACAGAGAGGAACAGGGCGACTAGCGCTTTGATGCCCGCGTCAAAATACCGGCCGAACGGGAAGTTTGGGTCAAGGATCTTGGCGGAAGCTATGTTCTGAGAAAGAAGACCGAACCCTATCAGCATCAGCATCCACTGAGTGGAAAAGATGAGAACTTGGTACGAGACGGCCTTCCGATTCATGATATTCATCCTGTCAAAAGAAGAGTCACTAGGCCCAGAGCAGAGGAGAACAGGAAGAGCGCGAAAATGCCTGAAACGATCTCGGGCTCCGAACTGGGCCTTCCAACGAGCAGTGTTCTCACAAGGGTCAGCGGGGACTGAGGATTCGTTGAGGCCACCAGCCTTCCATCTTCCAAAAGCCTTGTAGGCTTTGCGCCCAACTCTCTGTGTTCCACGAACCTCTTGATACGAGAGAGAAAAAAGAAAGAATTCTGGATATGGGGAAACATTGCCACAATCCCGGCGATCTCAACTCTTCCCAGTATGACCATGGTTCCGAGGGCTGCGCCCACCGAGAGCTGCCCCACGTTTCCCGCGAAAGCCCTGGAGGGATATCTGTTGAAGTAGAAGAAGCCCAGTGAGGCGAAAAGCAGACTTGCGAAGAGAAAGACGGGGCCTGTTTCGGAGTTCTTAAGCACCGCGCCGATTAGCAAGCTGGCCGCGACTATTGCAACGCTCCCCGCCATGGTCCCATTCAACGGGTCTAGCATGTTTACCGTGTTTGACGTGACGGAAATCGCAATAGGAATGGTCAAGGGGTAGATTATCGGGAGATTGAACCCGCCGAACAACGGGACCCTAAGGGTATGGTTGTAGACCTCCCCTGGGAAGAATAGCCCCAATACCACTACGGGCATCCCACATAATACTATGAGAAGGGGTTTGTAGATTCCTCTCATTCTATACCTGTCATCAACCGCCCCCACCAGTGCCGAGGACCCGACCACAAGGGCAAAGGCGACTATCATGAGTCGGTGTTGAGGGTGGAATGTTCCGTAGACCGCGGACAACGCTAGGAGGGTGATGGGAATGGCTGCTCCACACATCTCCGGGATCTTGGGCTTGTCTAGCTTGTGAGCATCGATACCGAAGATGCTTCTGGCGGAGTTGAAAGAAATGAAGAACCTTGTGAGGATGAGAGATAGGGGAAAAGCAAGCATTGCAAGAAGAATTGTGAAGGATTGTTCCAGGCCCGTTGGCATGTTCGCCACACATGGGAACCGGCTATAAATGAAACCTTGGGACGGAGCGAAGGGTTATCAGTAATTAGGGTTCGAGCTCGCCGAAGGTCAGCTTGGCCAAGCCCGTTCACCCATTTCTGCCCAACGCCAGCGAATCTCTGCGCAAACAAATGCTACAGGAAATCTGAGCCGATTCCATAGAGGAACTGTACTCGGACATACCTCGCGAGGTTCGATTAAGACAACCAATCAAGATCGAGGGGCTACCCTCCGAACAAGAGGTTCGCACTCACATCGAAACCATGCTAGGTGAGAACCGGTCCGCCAATGACCAACTTGTCTTCCTAGGAGCGGGCCTATACAACCACTACATTCCTGCGGTTGTCAAAGCGATAGTTTCCCGTACAGAGTTTCAGACTTCCTACACGCCCTATCAGGCAGAAGCCTCCCAAGGCCTTCTACATGCCCTGTTTGAATTTCAGTCTATGATGGCAGACCTTGCGGCAGTGGACGTAGTCAATTCTTCTCTCTACGACGGGTCGACCGCGCTCGGCGAAGCTGCCCGAATGGCAGTTCGGGTTAACGGGCGGAAGAAAATCCTTGTTCCGAGAAGCCTGCACCCAGACAAACTATCAGTCCTGAAGAATTACACCGCGCCAGCGGGAATCCAGGTTCAGACCTTCGACTACGACAGGGAGACTGGAGGAGTGGATTTTGAGGATCTCCAGTCCAGACTCGATCAGGACACGGCTGCGGTATATTGCGAAGTCCCTTCCTTTTTCGGGATCCTAGACCCTCGGGTAGTCGACGTGCCTTCCATTTCCCATGAGAAAGGCGCACTTGCCATCATCGGGTTTGACCCGGTCAGCCTTGGGGGCGTCAAGCCACCGGGGGAATATGGCGCGGACATCGTGGTTGCTGAGGGACAGTCGATTTCCTCTGAGATGAATTTTGGGGGTCCTTCGCTCGGCATCATTGGCTGTCGGGGTGAGAATCTCATCCGTCAAATGCCTGGTCGTCTGGTAGGAATGACAACCACTTTGGACGGGAAGGATCGCGCTTTCAGCATGGTTCTCCAGACCCGGGAGCAGCACATTCGGCGGGAGAGGGCTACGTCCAACATTTGCACAAATGAAGCTCTACTCGCCGTGGGCGCGGCTGTCTATCTGTCTCTGCTGGGTCCGTCTGGTCTCCGCCAGCTTTTTCAGACCATTTTCACCAGGACCAGCTACGCGATCAAGAGGCTCGGAGAAATCTCTCAGCTGACTGTTCCTCGGTTTGCGAGTCCGCATTATCAAGAGTTTGTGGTCTCGTACAAGGGTGCAAAGGGAACTGTTGCAAAGTTGCACAAGCAGCTTCTTGGGCAGGGGGTCCAAGCGGGCAAGAGCCTGGTCAAGGAGTTTGCCGAGCTTGGCGAGAGTTCGCTGCTATGTGTCACAGAAATGCATAGCCCGGAGGCCATCGACAGGCTACGGCTTCTGATGGGCAAGTTTGTGGAGTTGTGAGGGATGAAATATCATCAGGCCAGTTGGGAAGAGCCTCTCATCATTGAGAGGTCACAGGAAGGAAAGAGGGGACACAACCCTCCCGTGCCGACGCATGAGGAAATCAGGGTCCTAGGCAAAGAGTCGTGGACCCGGATTCCGAGGGAATTAGCAAGGGAGAGTCCGCCTCGACTGCCTGAAGTTTCCGAGCCTGAAGTGGTTCGCCACTTCACACGCCTTTCACAAGAGAACTACACGCCTGACGTGGGAATCTACCCTTTAGGTAGCTGCACAATGAAGTACAATCCAAAGATAGCCGAGGTGGTGGTGCAGAACCACAGGCTTGAGAAGCTCCATCCCGAACAGGACGAGTCAACAGTCCAAGGCATGCTGCGGCTGCTCTACCTGCTCGAGAAGATTCTCGCGGAGATTACCGGCATGAGTCGCATCTCTCTCCAACCTGCTGCTGGAGCTCAAGGGGAATTCCTCGGGGCCCTCATAATGCGAGCCTACCACGAGTCGAAAGGGGAACTTGACGGGCGGACCGAGATGATCGTCCCTGACTCCGCCCACGGGACCAACCCCGCAAGCGCAGCCATGGCCGGCTTCAAGGTCGTGGTGGTTCCCTCCAACGGGAATGGAATGGTGGACCTGGAGGCGCTCCGAAGCGTCGTAGGACCCAAGACTGCGGGGCTCATGATAACTAACCCTAACACCCTGGGAATATTCGAAAGGAACATTCTTGAGATCGCTAGGACTATTCACGAAGCCGGTGGGCTGCTCTACTACGATGGGGCGAATTTCAACCCCATCCTAGGAAAGGTCAGACCAGGAGACATGGGCTTCGACATCGTCCACCTGAACCTCCATAAGACCTTCGCCACACCCCACGGAGGGGGCGGACCCGGAGCGGGTCCCGTAGGAGTGACAAAGAAGCTCGAAAGATTCCTGCCTGTTCCGCTAATGGGATTTGACGGAAAGAAATACCTCCTAGACTACAACGTTCCTAATAGCATTGGAAAGATCAGGGCCTTCCACGGAAACGTAGCCGTACTCGTTCGAGCCTACGCCTACATTCTGAGCCTGGGCATAGAGGGTCTTGAGGCTGTTGCTGAGACCTCAGTACTGAACACGAACTATGTCCTGGCCAAGATTATGAAAACGGGCATCTTCGACCTTCCCTTCAACAGGACCCGGAAGCATGAGTTCGTCCTGAGCGGCAAAAGGCTCAGCGACAGGACTGGAGTGAGGATTTTGGATATTGCAAAACGTATGCTTGACAAGGGCGTTCACGCACCAACAGTATACTTCCCACTTGTTGTGGATGAAGCGATTATGGTGGAGACGCCTGAGACAGAAAGTCTCTACGACCTAGACGCCCTGATTGACGCACTTGTCTCGTCTGCAAAGGAGGCCGAGACCAACCCCGCCCTCGTCAAAGAAGCTCCACATAATACATCGGTGGGGAGAATTGACGAGGTGAAGGCCTCGCACCCGAAGACTCTAAAGCTGAAGTGGAACTAGCCCCCCCAAGACGATACGCTTCTCAACGAACGGCAATTCTTGCCCCTTTTTGTTCAGATGAGCTCCTTGTTGCACTGTAATCTGATAAGAATCGTATAGTTCGTCACGGCATTTTGACACGAGTTCCAAGGCAAATTAGAAGTGCTTATTAATGGAAGTGCTGCGTGGCATCATTTTCGTATTACGATTTGAATACGATTCGCTACTTAGACCTTATATTAATGGTCGTACCGTGGTGCCGAGCGACACTAATGTCTGCCGAAGAGCTTCTCCCTACTAGAGCAGTATCTCCAGATCTCAGAGTCTCGGTTGTTGGCGTTGGTGGTGCGGGTAACAATCTGCTGAGTCATGCCATCGGAAGCGGGCTAAGCCCCAATCACTGTGTCGCCGTCAACACCGACAGAAGCCAGTTGTCAAAGTCACTGGCCAGGAACAAGGTGTTATTGGGAAATGGGCAGGAGCATGGGGGAGAGATGGAGGAGGTCCAGGCAAAGCAGGATCTGCAACTCTCTATTCGAAGGGTGACTCCTTTCACCGATGCCTCCGATTTCACGATCGTTGTGGCAGGCCTGGGGGGAGGAACCGGTACAGGTGCCGCACCCCTGATCGCTCAATGGTCAAGGAGCCAGATTTGTCCCGTCGTGTCAGTCGTGGCGATACCCTTCATTCACGAAAGGGAACGGCGTTATGTGGCTCTCAGAGGGCTGAAGAAGATGGTGGAAGCCTGTGACTGCACAATTGTGATCGACAACAGCATGGAAAGTCACGTTCCAAGTTCCAAGGAGAGGAGAGCTGACGAGCTCGCGTCTCTTGCCGTTAGTGGTTTAACCGACCTTGTATCCCAAATGGGATCAATACAGAAGCAGGAGTTCCGGAGGATTGTTTCCCTTGGATCCATCGCCACACTCTGCTCCGCCCCAGTAAAATCCCGGGACATGATCCAATCAGCAGTTTTCGAGGCCTTGAAGAGTCCATCAGCGCGTCTTCCACTCTCTAATACTCGTGGAGCTGTGCTTCTCTACAGAGGACCCGACGCCATTGGCAATGGTCATGCTGTACAAGCCTACGAGACACTCGTATCTCTGGCGGGTCATGAAGTAGACTTCATCTACGGAAGTGTCCAGCGGGATTCGGACCCCAGAATATGCCTATTGCTCACGGGCTACGACTATGCAACAGCAGTCAGGACTTTCGTGGAGTTCATTGAACTGTACGACATTGAGTATGGACAGACCAACCCAGGGTCCCTAGTACGTCTTCAGGTGCCGCTTTTCCAGATGGAACAGGCCTAACGCCATCGGGTCCTACTCATGACCAGTTTCCGTAGTCTCTCTGCAGCCCTGATAGGTCCACCAGCTGGGCTAACGGACCCTTTTCTTATGGCATCCAAAATCGAATCAGCATCGCTTGAATCTGTTTCGACGAGGGTGAAGGCTCTACCAAGCGTTTGAGGTATGTGGGAGTCGCTTCCAGCCACCGCAGGAAGCTCCGCCTTCTCCGCGAACTCTCTCGCCCGCTTCCATGTTATTGAGTGGAGGAAGCTGGAGGAGTTGACGACTTCAATTGCATCAGGACGAACCTTGAGTCGGTCTGGTCTTACGCTGGATCGGAATAAATCGTAGGGATGCGGTATGACTGCCACGCCTCCTAGCCGGTGGATCTCATCGATGGTCCGGTCAGCGGAGAGGCCTCTAGCGACAGGAGCAGAGATTCCCAGACCAATTACGTGTCCTTGCTTGCTTGAGATCTCTATTCCCGGAACTAGGATTAGCCCGGTCGGAGGGTCCCGGACTGGAGTGTTGTGGTCGGTGATTGCCAGCCCGTCAAGGCCCCGAGCTTTTGAGAGAGAGGCCAGATTGCTTGATTCTGTGAAGGCGTCGTGGGATCTTGTTGTGTGGACGTGGAGGTCAAGCTTCAGCTTCAAGAGGCTTGCTACTCCTCAACTGCTCAAGCTTTGCCCTCAAGTCTTGCGCCGAGACCTTGTGGAACAAGGGCTTCAACGAACGAATCTGGGTTCCAGGTTTGACGAAGCATTTTCCGGCTTGATTCCAACGGGGAGTCTTCTTCTGCGAGAGGGTCTTCAGAATGCTGGAGGCACTCTTAGGCAAGAAGGGCTGCAGGGTGATTCCAACGGTTGCGAGAATCTGGACCGAGGTTCCTAAGGATTGGCCCGTCAGAGCTTTGTCCGTCTTGTAAGTTTTCCAGGGTTCTTTGTCGTTGAGGTATCGGTTTCCTTCCCTGGCTAGCTCGATGATCTGTTCTAATGCTTCCTTCAGCCGGAAGCGCTTGAGCTTCTCCTCTATCTTCTTCGGCGCTTGCCCCAAGACTTCCAGAGTATCGCCGTCGGACCCTTCCCGAGCGCTGTAATTCGGAACTCTGCCCCTGAAGCGAGTCTGCAAGAACGATATTGTCCTGTGTACGAAGTTTCCTAGGACATCGTTTAGTTCCGTGTTTATCTTCCGTTCGAACTCTTCCCAGGTGAAGTTTGCGTCTTTCAGTTCAGGACGGAGGCTGATTAGGGCGTAGCGCCAGTATTCCGCGCCTGCGAGTTCGATCGCTTCGTCAATCCATACTCCGATCCTCCTGCTTTTGGAGAACTTCTGGCCCTCGAACTGTATCCACTCGGTCGAAGAGACTTGCCACGGCAGGTTGTACTTGTCCCCGGACGCTTCGAGAAGCCCTGGAAAGATTATGGTGTGGAAGGGTATGTTGTCCTTCCCGACGAAGTGAATGTTCCGGCTCTCTGGGTCCAGCCAGAACTTTTTCCACAAGTTTGGCTTGTGGTTGTTCTCGGCCCACTCTTTCGTGGCGGATACATATCCAAGGACTGCTTCCATCCACACGTAGAGTGTCTTTCCCTTAGCGCCTTCGAAGGGGGCCGGAATACCCCAGGAAATGTCGCGGGTCAAGGAACGAGGCTTGAGGCCCTCCTTGATCCAGCTTAGGCTGAAGTTCCGGGCGTTTTCCGGAAAGTTCGGGTTTTTCTCCACATACTCACGCAGACGTTCTGAGAGTTTCGGGAGGTCAAAGAACCAGTGTTTGGACTCTTTCAGTATCGGCGTCTGGTGACAGAGGACGCAGTATGGCTTGATGAGGTCTGTGGGTTCGAGTATCTTGCCGCAACTATCGCACTGATCTCCGCGTGCCCCGTGGGAGTGGCAGTGGGGGCATTCTCCCTCTACGAAACGGTCTGGCAGAAATCTCTGGTGGTTTTCGCAGTATGGTAGAATTACGCTCTGGCTGTAGATGTAGCCGTTCTGTTCGATTTTCCTGTAGGTCTTCTGAACAAATTCCTTGTGGACCCGGCTTTCCGTTCGAGTGTAATTGTCAAACTGAATGTCGAAGGCTTTGAGGAGGTGCTTGATGAGCTGGTGGTTCCTGTTGGTTAGCCGACGCGGCGACACGCCGAGTCTGAGGGCTTCAACCTCGATCGGAGCACCGTGTTCATCGCTCCCACTTACTAGGACAGCTTCTTCACCTTTCAGGCGGAGGTATCGTGCGTAGACATCAGCTGACAGGAGCTGGGTCAGGGTTCCGAGGTGTGGTGTGCTGTTTACGTAGGGCCAGCCTGCGCATACCACCCATCGTCCCAGTCTCGTATCATCCTCCGACGTTCAGAATCGAGTTCCACGCAGATGGCTCTGGTTCTGATAAGGGTTTGCGGGGAACAACGATTGAAATAGGTCAGACTGCCATAATCGATATGTCAGGTGTAGAATAATGGACGATTACGACGCACTGCTGAACAGAGCACTTGCTGGCATTACCAGGCGAGGGTCTTCCGGGGAGAGGTTCGAGCTTCCAATCGCCGCTGCCTCGGTCATCGGTGCCAGAACTACTATACACAATTTCGCTGAAATCGTTGACAGGTTGAACCGGGACCCGCATCATGTCTTGAAGTATCTCGCCAAGGAAATGGCCACAGCGGGGTCCTATGAGGGCGGCAAGGGATACTTCCAGGGAAGATTCTCCCGGGAGACAATTAACAGGCTGATTAAAGTCTACACCAACCGGTTTGTTATCTGTCCGGTCTGCAAGAGGCCAGATACCAAGGTTGAGCGGAAGGAGAGGTTGTCGTTCCTTGTCTGCGAGGCTTGCGGTGCTCGTTCGTCGATCCTGACAACATAGCTGATTATTGTTGGGTCTTGTCTATCTAAGATCCTACAGCACCGAAAAAGGGACAATGGTGGCTTGTTGCGACCAGGACGTGATGGGCAAGACCTTCCGCGAGGGCAGAATGAAACTCTCCTTGGAGACGAAGTTCTATGGAAATTCGCTGTTAGACCTGGCAGAGGCGCTGGTCGTCCTAGAGACCGCTGACGTCCTGAACCTAGTGGGACTCGAGATTATCAACGCGGCCATCGCGAAAGGACTGGTTCATCCAGACGCCGTAATCTCCATCGGCGGAGTCCCCCATGTCCAGGTTATGAAGCAGTAACTTGTTTCCTCGGACCTTCGGGTTCTACCGGAAGAGTTGGATTCCTTAGACTGGTTGCGAGAGATGCTCTGCTCAGTCCCTGCTGAGGTCGACGATTGACCGGTTCCGAATCGGGGCCTGTTGAAGGTCTAGTCTGAGTAGAGGAAGAAACTCATCATCAGCCTTTACCTTGAAACCCTGTTTGAGATAGAACTCAACAGGACCCGAAGGATTATTCGGGCTTCCCCTCCTAGCGAATGTCTCGACAGCCCTGAGTCCGAGTCGTAGACCCGCGAAGGGCACTAACCGCATGCAGGAGCTCCCCGAGTCCATGAGGAAACGGGAAACGGTAGAAATTCACGCCTGAGAGGTGGTAGCCCGGGGGAGATTCGAACTCCCGTCGGCGGGTTTCTTCCCGTTAGGTTTGGTCCAAAGCCCGCCATTGACCGGGTCTTGTTTAGACCCTTGCTAGTCCACTACACCACCGGGCTACGCGGGCAGTCAACATTGTCTCGTCCAATAAGCCTTCTTCACCCTTAGTGCGAACATTTGCTTCGATAGAAACGTAATCTCAACGTCTCACTTTCCCCCGGATTCTTTCACAAAATCCACGCATCAGGTAGCCAGTTCATCCCTCGCAATCTGTCTGTGTGTCTGGAGGGGAGCGAGAAAAGAAAGCCCACAGTTTCGTGCCTCTACGTTTTTCAAAGACGGCTGAAACCCTACGCGTACAGGCTATTCCCTACATGTGATCTCGTAGGCTTTGAGAAAACACCAAACAACCCCGATCTAACCCACATCTACGCTTTGGAGCTAGAACAGGCGCAAAATGAACCCGACAACCCGATGAAACCTAAGACTTTCAAACCGCACAGGTTTCATGCGTAGATTCTCCCATTTTCGCGGGTCCGAGAGAGCGCCTCTAAGCCCATTTCAGCCCCCAAACTACCAAAGATGCCCGATATCACCCACAGACAAAAACACCCCTCCAGAAGGGGGGGGGTAAGTCAACAGAATCACGAGACGCAAAAGACCCGTCCCCGTTCCCACGAGTCAAGAGTTACGCTGAGACTATTTGGCCCGACAACGACGATGGTTCACGCACACCACAGGTGCCATGTCGTGAGTGAACTCGGAATAGAGAAAGTAGTAGTCGAACTCAACGGCTTCCGACAAAGAACAGCCATGCTGAAAGAGGAAATCTCCAAGGTCAGCCGAGCCCTCGCTGAGCGGGCAGGCCAGTTGAACGAACTCGTAGGCAAGAGCCTACGAGACCTCCGAGAACAGCTTGGCGGAAGCACCCTCGCAGGCTACCTGGCCTTACAAGGAAAATTCACCCAGGGAGAGATAGGCGAACAGGAGTACAACATGCAGCGAGACTACTACCGCAACGAACTACAAGGAATGATCAGGAAGTTAGATGAGGCCCGCAAGCTGATGATGATTATGGCCCAGATCGAGGGAAGACCTGTGGGTCCGCCTGGGCCACCGAAAATGCCCTAAGCCCAACCTAGTTCCTTAGATTCTTCGAGCCTTCAACCAGTAGTACTCAAAATACCTCTCCATAACACCAGCAAACTCCTCATCCGACAATCGAAAGGCTATGCGAGACCCTGGCTCAGAAGGCGTCTCCAAATTCCACAGATAAGTCAGAATCGCTTCTCGGCCATCCACAGCACAGACGTTGAAAGGCCTGTGAGCGTCCTCACTAGGCTGATCAATAACAGCGACCTCCGTTTCCTCAGACAATGACTTCAAACCTTTCTGGTCAACAAAACGCGCTTGTAGAAACGACATAATCTTCACAGTCACACCCCGTTCTCTAGCAGCCTTGACAGAAGACCTAAGCTCGTCCACCTCCTGCGGAATCAGCGTAGAAAGTTGGAGGTAGGCCCTGGTCTTGGCCTGGGCAATCAGTTCAGTGTGTTTTTCAGAAATCTTGTCGCCTCCGTGAATGATCCAGAGGCTGATGTGCTTGACAACCTCCCTCCGCTCGTAGATGGCCTGAAGGTCGCGACGCATCAGGTTGGTGAACGCTTCCATCTCAACCTGCTTCTGCTCCATCTCAAGCTCAGCAACAGAACGCGGAGGATTAGACTCGTACACAACAGGCCTTCCGGGACGGGACCTGATCCACTTCCTCTTCTCCAGCCCTTCTAGTGTCCCGTAGACTCGGGCGTAGGGAATTTTGACGCTCTCGCTGATCTCGTAAGGCGTAGCTGGCCCGTCGAAGATGAGTTTGAGGTAGGTCTTGATTTCGTATTCTGTGAGGCCGTGGTCTTTCAGTATGCGGTGGAGGTTTTCATCGATCCGCGACATGTGTCAATTTTGACCTACCTTTTTCTGTAAATAGGGTAATGAAAATAGACGCTTTTCACGTAAAAAGGTAACGTAATGTGGAGTGTCAAATTGACACATCCATGTAGAGTCTCTACTACCCGAATCCTGGCTACTCCGCGGTGCCGAGCCCGTTTGCCCCGGCACTCTAACGAAGCTCCGTGGGCTGAACGGCGACAGAGTCTCACTGAGGTGTTAACTAACGGAAACGCAGAGGTAGGCCCGGATTTTGACGAAGCCAGAGACGTACGCCGAATTCGAAGAAGAGCAAAAGCCCCGTTGCCCCGATTGCTTACAGCCGCTGACATTCATTCGAGTAAGGTCGCAATAGAAGAAATGGTACTGCTACGCCTGCGAGAGGTACACCGACCACTTCGTCCCTACCGACACCGAGCACATTACTCGAGTCCGGTCAGACAGCACGACCGGCCCACAGGTGATTGATTCTCATGGAATGATAGTGGGAAGGATTCGGAAGATCGTTCCGACCGAGTCAGGGGACACAAGGTCGCTGGTCATCGCGGTTGGACAAAGAACCGCTGAGGACCTCGCTCAACAACCCGGGAATCTCGGATGAAGTAGAAGCGTCCCATGACAAGACCATAGCCATCGGAGAGGTCGCAATACTGTCCGATGTGTTTTCGTTCAGTCTCCTCACGGGGCGGCCTTCGCGTGTAGGGCCCCAAAACAGGCGCTGTCCGCTTGCGGAGCCGTGATATTGGAAGACGCGAAATTCTGTGTGGCCTGTGGAAGAAGAATCTAGGGCTACGGAAGTTTACCGCCGCAGTTCTTACAAAACAGTGCGTCAGGCGGATTCGAGACGCTACACGTTGCGCAGAGCTTTGAAGCCGGCGAAGCAGGCGAAGTGGACACATAGCGTTGACTGGTAGTTGATGCTCGGTGCGCGAACATCGCTCCTGCCCCGCCGAGGAATCCCCATATTGGTACGCTCAATATCAAGAACAGGACGGTATTCGCCGGCGCGAGAGATGTTAGCCTGACCGCGGTCATGATAACGTAAGCCAGGCCAACGACAATCCCCACGAGGACCCCGTTTCCCACAGAATGTTCTGGGTCCGAGAATCCTGCCAGAGCGCCCGCTAGGGAGGGAATAGTGAGGAAGATGACAAGGTCGACCAGGCTGAAGTTCGTGATAGGCGTCGAGGAGGCGAACACCGCCAGCAGAATACCCGCGAGTATTCCCACTAGGATTGAGAGCTCGCGATGCTGGAGTTTCGTTGCAGCCAACTACACAACTGTCCGTAGCACTTTCTTCGCGGGGCTCTTCTTATCAGTTGCTTCGCCTGACGGTCGCAAGAGTCTAGCCAGTGGTTCAGGAAAGGCTATTTTAGAAAGGGGCGCGTGCTGGTTTCCTGGTATACTTGCGTGCCAAGCCCCTGGCCAGCATCGTTTCCGTAGGCATGTCCAAGTTCGGACGCCGAGAAGGAGTCTACGCTAGGGAGCTTTTCGCAGAAGCAGCACTCGAAGCGTTTCACAGGGTCGAGAAGGTCGACCCAGGCAAAGACATCAAAGCCGCCTTCATCGGCCAGATGAGTGAGTCGTACGAGCATCAATCCCACAATGCACCGATAGCAGCAAGCTGGGCTGGGATCCTACCAGCCCCAGCGATCAGAGTGGAGAATGCATGCGCATCTTCTGGTGCAGCTCTGCGCATTGGAATAATGGCCATAAAATCAGGCATGTTCGACATCGTCTTGGTGGGCGGAGTCGAGAAGATGACCAACCTGCCCACGCCCGAAGTTACAGGCATACTAGCGACAGCAGCAGACTATCCCTTCGAACAGTGGAACGGAATGACTTTCCCAGGACTCTTCGCCCTCATGGCAACTTCTCACATGCATGAGTACGGAACCACAGAGGAACAAATGGCTCAGGTGGCAGTCAAGAACCACAAGCACGGAACGCTCAATCCGAAGGCCCACATGCAACGAGAAGTTACACTGGACGATGTTATGAAGTCTCGCGTCGTATCTTGGCCTCTTAAGATCTACGACTGCTCTTTGATTACGGATGGGGCTAGTTGTCTTATTCTGACGAAGCCGAAGCTTGCGAAGAAGCTCACGGACAACTACGTTCACATCATAGGCACGGGCCAAGCGCAGGACACTTTCTGCCTTCACGAGCGGGAAAGTCTCACTACGATGAAGGCTGCGAAGATGGCTGCTCAGGAGGCTTACAAGATGGCGGATGTCAAACCGAAGGATATCAATGTGGCGGAGGTCCATGACTGCTTTACAATTGCCGAAATCATCGCGTACGAGGACTTGGGCTTCTGCAGACCCGGCCAAGGGGGCAAGTTTGTAGAGAGTGGAGCTCCTTCTCTTAACGGGTCCATACCGGTAAACACGAGCGGTGGGTTGAAGTCAAAGGGGCATCCAGTGGGTGCGACTGGGACTGCTCAGATATCGGAACTGTATCTTCAGCTAACCGGCCAGGCTGATAGACGCCAGGTCAAGGATGCCGAAATAGGCCTCGCGCATAATCTCGGGGGATCTGGGGCAACAGCCATAGTTCACATATTGAGGAGCGGTTAGAGTGAGCGAGCTTCCTCCTCCCACGATTGAACAGTTCTACCGCTACTGCACAGCGAAGAAACTAATGGCTGTGCGCTGCGTCCGCTGCCGGCACGTCATGATTCCACCGCGGGAGATTTGCAGCAAATGCCGTTCCTCGCGGGTAGAATGGATGCAGCTTGGCCAGAAGGGAAAGCTTGTCACGTATACTGTTGTTCATGTTGCTCCTCCACAGTTCAAACACATGACACCATACGCTGTGGGCATTGTGGAAATGCCTGAGGGAGTCAAGATTCCTAGCATTATCAGGACCTCTCGTCTTGAGTCGTTGAAAATCGGGATGGAGCTTGAGGTGGACTTTAGTCCTAATCCTCAAGAATCCGCTTGGCCACACTGGCCACGGTACTTCTTCAAGGAGACAGAATAGGGTTCACGAGAGCCAGCCAGGGCTTAAATAGCTGTTCCAAGGAATTCTTCATTTTGGATAGGGGAGCTGGGTTCACCCGGCTGAGAGGATGGCCTCGTCGCCATCGACCCTTTGAACCTGATCCGGGTAATGCCGGCGGAGGGACGATGGGAAGCTAGATTCTCAGCCAGTGCCTCAACTCCTCAATTGAAACCGCAGAGGAGGTGAGTCGACAAACGTCACAGACGGGCCAACCAGTGGAGGCTCAACGACAAACTAGTCTTGCGCAAAGAGAGGTACTGACCGTCAAGACTCTGGCAGAAACAGCAGCACTTGTTGCCCTCGCTGGAGCGTTAAATCTCATCGTGGTTTTCCGCCTACCACAAGGGGGCTCCATTACACTTGCCGCAATGGTCCCCGTGTTGCTCCTCGCCCTACGACGTGGCTGGAAGGTCGGAGTAATTGCAGGGGTTGTGTTTGGGCTTATTGTCCTAATCGAAGAACCAGGGGGAGTGTACTATCCAACTCAGGCGTTGCTGGACTATCCGATAGCCTTCGGGGCTCTCGGGTTGGCGGGATTCTTCAGAAAACTCCCCTTCCTAGGGGTTGCGGTCGGTATCGCGGGACGATTCGTATCCCACTTCATTTCGGGAGTGATCTTCTTTGCCAGCTTTGCCCAAGAAGCCGGATTGAGTCCCGAAGTCTACTCCGCCATCTACAACGGAAGCTACCTCGTGCCCGAGCTAGTCATCAGCGCTGTAGTCGTTCAACTTCTAGCTTACGCCAGAGCCCTAGATCTCTACATCTAGTAAGCTCCCTCACTCTGCAATTTCCTTTTTCTATCCGTACTGGAAGCTGTTCACAATGAAGCTTGGAAAGCCGGACCGCGATCTAATGGCAGGGACAGTTTTCAGATGGACAGGCGCCAGATCCTCAGGAGTGATTCGGGGTCCAAAACCGGGAGTTGACGCTTCTGTTCTGTCCATAGGACACGGCCAAGTGATGATCCTTAGCACTGACCCTTTGTCGCTAATCCCTTCCCTAGGAGCTGAGAAGTCTGCCTGGTTGAGTATACATGCGATAGCGTCAGACGTCGCCACAAGTGGAATAGCCCCCAAATATGCGTTGTTCGATCTGAACCTCCCCCCTTCTCTCTCGGATGCGCTGCTGCGGAAATACTGGCTCTCCATCCATAAGGCATGCCGGGATCTCGGAATATCCATTCTCGGGGGACACACCGGCAGATTCGAAGGATGCGACTACACGGTCATTGGTGGAGCCACAGTCTTCACCATTGGCGAAGAGGATGGCTATGTGACCTCTGATATGGCCCGAGAAGGGGACGAGCTAATAGCGACAAAGAGCGCGGCCATTGAAGCGACAACAGTTCTCGCGCACTGTTTTCCCAAGACGATAGAGAAGAGGTTCGGAAGGTCGGTTCTCCAAAAGGCTCAGAGTCTGTTCAGAAGCGTATCTGCTGTCGAAGAAGCGCTCATTGCTAGCTCAGTAGGACTACGGGACACCGGCGTTTCAGCCATGCATGACGTAACAGAAGGGGGAATCCTCTCTGCGGTTCTAGAGATGGCAGAGGCTTCGGGTTTGAAGGCCGTTGTTTACTCTGAGCAGATACCGGTTGCCGGGGAGGTCATAGAGGTGTGTCGCTTGTTCCGAATAGATCCGCTTTTCGCGTTGGGTCAGGGCTCCCTGGTAATTGCGGTGGGACCTTCTCGAACCCAGGACCTGTTGACCGCTCTTCGAAGAAAGGGCATTTCCTCTGCTGTAATAGGAAGGTTGGCCAAGAAGCCAAGACACACCATAATACGATCCGATGGAAGAGAGAAACCCTTAGCGTATCCGAAAGAAGACCCGTATTGGAGGGCGTACTGGAAAGCTGTGAATAGACGGTGGACCTGAGGCAGCCCAAGAGGGTCTAAACGCCACACCCGCCACCCGTCAAAAAGCCTCGAAAAACCCCAAAATCTTTCAGAGAAATGCAAAAATCTCGAAACCCCCGCTTCGCGTACAGGCTGAGTGTATGGAACTAGGGAAAGGGGGTAGGCCTTTCAAAACGGATTTTTCAAGCCTCTGGAAACTCGGTCTCACGGCAGGGCTGAAAGCTGCTGGTTGTCGTGGGAGTGAACGTACAGAGGGTTCTCAATTCTCCGCAGTAGGTCTATTGACTCGGCGGCTTTGGCACTGTCGTAGACCATGCCAGTTATGTTACGCCTCTCAATATTCTCATGCAGAGGTGCCGCATCCCCGGTATAGACAATGTTGCGGTCCTTCCATTTGACCACCAAGGACTGGTGTCCAATAGTATGTCCAGGAGTTGGCAGAACCTCGACTCCATTCTCAATCGTATACCTTCCCCGGACTGGAAGGTAGTCGGCTTCGAGGTCGAAGAAGTCTCTCAGATAGCTGACCCTCATGAACCGGTCAGGAAAATACGCGTAACGAATCTCGTCCATCTGAACCAGAAACCTAGCCTTGGGAAACAGCCGGTTGTTTCCACAATGGTCAAAGTGCAAGTGAGTATTGACTACTAAGGTTATGTCGCTGGGACGAAGCCCGACTCGTTTTAGCGAAGAGCGCAGCTCCTCGCCTTTCTTCCTGATGACCTCGTGGTGTTGTCGGTATTTCGGTGGAAGGGTCCCAATGCCCGTGTC
>CAYIBO010000001.1:0-8293 GCA_964361545.1 uncultured Candidatus Bathyarchaeia archaeon | reverse complement strand
TGTCGACTAGGATAGTCTCTTTTTCGGTCCGTATGAGCAGGGGCCTAAGCGCCGCCTTGTATTTCGTACCCTGGTATTTTCCGAAGACCAGGAAACTCTTGTCAAGGGTGAAGTAGCCGTCTGAAAGAAGCTTTACCTCGAGGACCGTCAAGCCGAAGTCGGCCCATCGGTAGGCCTGAATGGCTATAAGTTATCCAGTTCGGCACCGAGTCCCCTGTTAGGTTAATGATATTTGCTGGGGGTAGACTCAAGTCATAATCCAGTTCCCAAGTACTGAGGTTGCAATTGGGACAGGGTGGCCATGAGCCAGAACCGCTGTCCTTTGGTTCAGTCGATTAGGCTTACCGACAAGTTATCAAGAACTCACTCGAAGTCGTGTAGGAGAGGGCTGGAGGAAGCCGCAGAGGTGAGGCCGCTCTGGATACCTTCCAAGGAACGAATAAGGGAGGCCAATCTCACCCACTTTATCGCCTTTGTCAATCGCAAGTATGGTCTCAAGATCAGATCCTATTCTGAACTGTATAGGTGGTCAATTGAGAAGGTCTCAGATTTCTGGTCTGCAGTCTGGGATTATGCCGGGACCGTATGTTCTCGTCGATATGAGAAGACTGTAGACGACCTCAACAGTTTTCCTGGCGCCAAGTGGTTTACCGGAGCCCAATTGAATTTTGCCCAGAATCTCTTGAGGTACCGGGATGAGACCGTTGCTTTCGTCTCAAGGTCGGAAAAGGGTAACCGGTCACGGGTGACGTATTCGAACCTTTACAGGAAAGTTGGGGGCCTGGCGAATTCGCTGCGAGAGATGGGGGTAGGTCCTGGGGACCGCGTAGCAGGCTACATGCCCAACATAGAGGAAACTGCCATTGCTATGCTTGCCGCCACGAGTATCGGAGCCATCTGGGCCTGCTGCGGGGCAGAACTCGGCTCGGGGGCGGTATTGGATCGTCTCGGCCAGATTGGACCGAAGGTCCTGTTTACCGTTGACGGATACGTTTACGGGGGAAAAACGTTCAACATCCTGCCCAACGTTGAGAAGGTCGCTGGGAGAGTAGCTTCACTCGAGAAGACAGTCATTGTGTCGTACGTTGAGGCTAAGCCCAGAATCAGGAATATTCCCGATTCTGTCGGGTTTGAGGAACTTGTCCCTTCCGAAGGAGCGGCGGAGATCCAGTTCGAACAATTGCCCGCTGACCACCCTGTGTATATCATGTTCACCTCTGGCACGACTGGGAAGCCGAAGTGTATGGTTCAGGGTGCGGCCGGGCTCTTGGTAAACCATCTGAAGGAGATTTTGCTCCATGCTGACTTGAAGAGGACCGACCGTATCACCTACATTACTTCGCCGAGCTGGATGATGTGGAACTGGCTGATGAGCTGCCTGGCCGTGGGGGCCTCCGTCGTCTTGTACGATGGGAACCCGAACTACCCTGACTGGGGCACTATGTGGAGACTCGTCCAGGAGGAGAAGATAACAATCCTGGGTTGCAGCGCCAGCTACATCAACTATCTGAGAAGTGTCATGGCGAGACCTGGCAAAGCCTACGACCTATCATCCCTCAGGGAGATATCTCAGACGGGTTCGCCTCTCTCTGCCAAGGGATTTGAGTGGGTCTACAGGGAGGTCAAACAGGATTTGCATTTCAACTCTATCTCGGGAGGCACAGACATCAACGGCTGCTTTGCCGGGGGGGCACCCATCTTGCCGGTCTATTCAGGCGAACTACAGGTACCCGGGCTAGGAATGAAGGTTAACGCGTATGACGAGAATGGAAACCGTGTGGCCGACCGGTTAGGGGAGCTGGTCTGCGAGGCCCCCGCTCCGTCCATGCCTCTGTACTTCTGGAACGACCCTGGCAATGAAAAGTACAGAGAAGCCTACTTCGAATACTACCGGTCCAAGGGAAAGAACGTCTGGAGGCACGGAGACTATGTGATGATTCATACCGACACTGGCGGAATCACCTTCTACGGTCGATCTGACGCGGTGATAAAGGCGTCCGGGATCCGAATTGGCACCTCGGAAATATACAACGTCATCGAAAAACTGCCCGAGGTCGCTGACAGCCTGGTGGTGGGCCAGAACTGGAGAGGAGACCAGCGGATCATCCTGTTCGTCAAGCTGGCCCCTGACCATCACCTTTCAGAGGATCTGAGAGAGAGGATTCGGAGAGCCCTCCGCGAGGAGGCTTCCCCAAAACATGTTCCAGCACTGATACTGCAGGTGCCTGATATTCCCTACACGTTCAACATGAAGAAAGTGGAGATAGCGGTTGCAAACATCATAAACAACAGGCCCTTCACAAACCGGGACGCCTTGACCAACCCAGAATCCCTCGATTACTATGCAGAACTGCTTCCCCAGCTTCAGGAAAAATAGGGAGGGCTGTTTTGCGGCTTTTCTTCGGTACCCAAACGCCGTACTATTACAACGAGGCAGTTTCTCTACCTTTTTCAGACGTGTTCCCATCATTCCTACCGACTGACAGGTTCATGAAAAACAGTCACTCGTTAGGACCCTAAAGAATCTCTGGAAATCAACTAGCCTTTGCGTTGCAAAACAGTCAGAGTTAACTCATTACTTTGAGTGGGGGCGTCTGAGCTTGTTGAAGATGGCACGGTTTCGCGGTTCGAGATGAAAGCGTCCTACGTCAAGAAACTGTGCGGAATAGCTATTCGACCAAGGCTAACCTATCTCCTGCCTTCACTAGGGCTCCAGGCTGAACGTAGACTTCCTTCACAACGCCCCTCTTCGGGGAAGCGACCTCATTCTCCATTTTCATCGCCTCCAGAACCACCAATGGCTGTCCCTCCTCGGCTGTCATACCCAGAGACGCTTTCAAAGAGACGATACGTCCCGCCATTGGAGCATACACCACAGCAGGTCCTTCCTCTACGCCTCGCTTTCGAACAGCGTCAAGTTTCATCTCGTATCGTTCAAGGCCCACTTCCAGAACTCTATCGTTCAGGCGGACGACATAGTGGTCCGGAGTCTCGCCAACGGCTTCAGCCTGGATACGCATGACTTGGGGTCCGGTTCTGACCAGCAGGTCAACGGAATGGGTTGATAAGTCGCGGAGAACCTCCACTCGGACCGGCTTTCCATCAACCCTGATATTCTGAATTCGCTCGTCCCCTTCAGAAACTATGATTCTGTAACTTCGACCGTCAACCGTAATCACAGGCAAGATTACAAGCCCTCAACATAGAGTGCGGGACGAGTCTGGGGTGCCCGTTCCTGCAACCCTAGCCTCCAGTGACGCGTGCCACCGGTCGCCAATGGCGCAGCTGGCCTTGCACTGAGAGCTGCCCGGTTCACAGCCAAGAATATTCCAGCAATCTCCCCCGATGTGGCCCAAGGTTTCGGTTTCCATTCTGTGAGAAGCCGGTCAAGCAGCTGCGTATGGTAGTTGCCCTTTAGAAAGGCTGGGTCGTCGAGAATCATCTGGTGGACTGGAATAGTCGTCTTGACCCCCTCCACAGCGGTTTCCCCCAACGCTACTTTCATCCTCAGTACTGCCTCCTCCCTGTCTCGGCCATGTGAAGCGATCTTGGCGATGAGAGAGTCGTAGTATTCGGGGACTGGACAGCCATCGTAGAGTGCTGTGTCGACCCTTATCCCGGGTCCATTGGGCGAAATGAACCTCGTCACTCTACCTGGTGTGGGAGCGAATCCGTGAGCGGGGTCTTCCGCGTTTATTCTACAGTTGATGGCGGCTCCGAGAAACGGGATCTCTTCTTGGGATAGGTCCAGTCCTTCTCCGCTGGCCATGCGGAGTTGCTGCTCCACGATGTCGATGCCTGTTACCATTTCTGTAATGATATGTTCAACCTGTATTCGCTTGTTAGTCTCCAGATAATAGAAGCGGCCGTCCTTGGACCGGACGAATTCTACCGTTCCTACGTTCTCGTAGCCGGTTGTCCTCACAACCTTCAGTGCAAGATCGAAGAGATGTTTTCTTTCCCGGCCAGAAAGAACAGTCGACGGGGTCTCTTCCAAGATTTTCTGGTATCTTCGTTGGAGGGAGCACTCCCGCTCGCCCAGATGCACTACACGGCCACGGGGACCCGCGAGGATTTGCACTTCGATGTGACGGGGTGCGTGCAGATACTCCTCAATGTAGAGTTCTGGCCGGCCGAAGCCCGATTCTGCCTCCACACCTGCCATGTCAAATGCTTTCCCCAGTTCCTTTGCGGCTCGTACAATTCGCATGCCCCTGCCGCCTCCTCCGTAGACGGCTTTGATGAGGACCGGGAAGCCGATTCTGCGAGCTTCCTTCTCAGTGTCCTCCAAGGTTCGGATTTCCTTCATGGACCCCGGTATGACCGGGACTCCCGTTTCAGAGACGATCCGCTTCGACTCTAGCTTGTTGGCTACGCGGGACAGGACCCGGCTTCGGGGGCCGATGAAGGCCAGGCCGGCTTCTTCGCAAACCCGTGCCAGCTCTGGGTTCTCCGCGAGAAACCCGTAGCCAGGGTGTACCGCCTCCGCTTTCGCTTTCTTAGCGGTGTGGACGATTCTCTCGACGCTGAGATAGCTCTCTGATGGTTCGCTGGGCCCGATCTCGTACGCTTCGTCAGCGTGGACTACGTGCCTCGACTCTACGTCGGGTTGGGAGTAGACCGCGACTGTTTTGATTCCTAGCTTCTTGCAGGTCCGGATTATTCGGAAGGCTATCTCTCCACGGTTGGCGATGAGAATCTTCCTGAACATGTGGGAGGCCAGGGTCTTTCTACAGGGGGATGTTGCCGTGCTTTCTAGGAGGCCTTGTCTCTCTCTTTGTCCCGATAGTTTCCAGGTATTTGATCAGGATCTCCCGGGTCTCGCTCGGCTGTATCACGTCGTCCAAGTAACCGCGTCCTGCTGCAATGTATGGGTTTGCAAACTTCCTCCGGTAGTCTTGGACGAGTTGTGCTCTCGTCTTTTCTGGATTTTTGGAACCGGAGATTTCGCTTCGAAAGATTATGTTGATGGCGCCTTCCGGGCCCATGACGGCAATTTCCGCAGACGGCCAGGCCAGGTTGACGTCTGCGCGTATGTGTTTGCTGCCGAGAACGTCGTATGCTCCCCCGTATGCTTTTCGGATGATAACTGTCAGCTTGGGGACCGTGGCCTCGCAGTAGGCGTAGAGGAGCTTCGAGCCGTGGCGTATGATTCCGTTATGTTCCTGGTCAACTCCTGGGAGAAAGCCTGGTACATCCACTAGTGTCAGTATTGGGATGTTGAAGGCGTCGCAGAAGCGGACGAAACGCGCGGCTTTGACGGAGGAGTCTATGTCAGTTGTGCCTGCGTAGACTTTCGGCTGGTTCGCGACAACCCCGATAGAATGGCCGTTGAGCCGGGCGAAGGCTGTGATGATATTCTGTGCCCACATGGGCTGAACTTCGAGGAGTTCTCCCCCATCGACGATTCTGACAAGCACTTCTTTCATGTCGTAGGGCTTGTCTGGGTCATCGGGCAGTATGCTGTCGAGTTCCTCGCTCCGACCCGCGGCTGCTCGGGGCTTCGCCGCCGGTGGGTCTTCCATGTTGTTGGACGGTATGTAGCTGAGAAGCTTTCGGATCTGCTGAAGGCATTCCCGGTCGTCCCGGGCGAAGAAGTGGGCCACTCCACTCTTGGTGTTGTGAAGCTTGGCTCCTCCAAGCTCCTCGAAACTCACGTCCTGGTTGAGAACTGCTTTGATCACATCAGGTCCAGTGATGAACATATAGCTAGTCTTATCCACCATGAAGGTGAAATCCGTCATGGCAGGGGAGTAGACCGCTCCCCCCGCACAGGGTCCCATTACGGCTGATAGCTGTGGGATCACGCCCGAGGCTAGGACGTTCCGGAAGAATATCTCCGCGTAGCCGCCCAGGCTGACGACTCCTTCTTGGATTCTTGCTCCTCCGGAGTCGTTGATTCCGATTACCGGTGCACCCGTCTTCATCGCCAGGTCCATTATCTTGGTGACTTTCCTGGCAAACATCTCGCCTAGTGAGCCGCCGAAGACTGTGAAGTCGTGGGAGAACAGAAAGACACGCCTACCGTCAATTGTCGCGTGGCCCGTCACAACTCCGTCGCCGAGGATCTTCTTCTCGGCCATTCCAAAATCCGTTGTCTGGTGAACTACGAAACGGTCTATCTCAACGAAACTTCCAGGGTCGACAAGTGCCTCGACCCTTTCCCTAGCTGTCAGCTTGCCTCTGGAATGCTGCTGTTCTATCTTCTCGGGTCCGCTACCGAGGCTCGACCGTTTCCTGAGGTCCCCCAGCTCCTTGAGCCGTTCTTTCATCGTCATGGGTCTGCTGCGTGGCGAGTGCGACCGTGCTCTATAAAAACTGGAAACCGATGATTAACTACCTGCTCAATACTAGCAGACTTCCCTCGGAGAACTTCTCGATTGTGTCGTCTTCTTTCTCGACTAGAAGATGCCCGTGAGGGTCTAGTCCTATGGATACTCCTCTAACGGTGCCTTCTGGGCCCTCCACCTGAACCATTCTGCGACGATGTACGCAGTTTTGCCACCATTCAGCAAGAAGCCTCTCCGGCTTCTCCACATCAGAATAGCTCGCTCTGACCGCTTGAAGAATCGGCTTCAGAAGCATGTCCAAACCGTATTTCCTTCTCGTCTCAATGTAGAGAGAAGTGGCTCCTTCCGGCAAGGCGTGCGGTGTGAGGTTGACGTTTAGGCCAATCCCGACAATGACGAAAGTCAGCTTTGAGCCCGTTGATTTGGATTCGACAAGTATGCCTCCCAGTTTTTCCGAATCTAGGACTATGTCATTAGGCCATTTTACCCGGACTGGAACCTTGGTTGCCTTTTCAACTGTCCTCCTTGTGGCGTTGGCTGCAAGGAATTGGAGGATCCAGACGCTGCTGGCGGGGATGTCAGGTCTCAGAAGGATCGAGGACCATAATCCGCCTTTCGGGGATATCCAAGACTTTCCAGCTCTTCCGCGGCCCCTGGTTTGGGCCTCTGCGACTACTACTGTCCACTCTGGGGCGCCTTTCTCGGCGAGCTGGTAGGCCTTGGTGTTGGTAGAGGGTATCCTCTTGAAGCGGATGATGTTCAGGTTCTAGGCCTCATAGTTGAGGCCGTTACGGGCTGGATTTAGTCTTAGTTGGTCGTGGATAGTGGTCTGAGTCCTTGTGGAAAGGGGACCCAGCTGGTGTATATGTTGTCCGCGAAGTTGAGGGTCCTCATCTCAACTGATAACGATCCCTTATTGTCTCGGTCGCGGAACTCTAAGACTACGTCCGCGAACCGTTTGACCATTTCCACCATCGACCTGTCGTGAATATCTTCCTTGATGACAAGTATGGCCGTTCTCTTTTTCAACCGTACCCGGGAGGCAAGCTGGCAGAAGAAGGAGTAGAAACTCTCGGGAGAGCGGGTGCTCTTGATGATGTTGTCGAGGAAGTCGCCCAGTATCAGCTGGGGTCCGTCTCCCTCGGCAGCCTTCTCGATGAAGAGATTGACCTCTAACAGATTATCGGGTGAGATAATCTGAACATCGGGTGACGGGTGGGCTGCGGAGGTACCGTCCACGAAGGTCACCCAGCCTATTCTTCCTGATTGGTCTGTTGTGATGTCTTCTGGGGCTGTCGGCCCGAGGACGAGGATTGGGAGGTTGTTGCAGGGTCCTATTGCTTCTTTCAGGATTCGGCGCATGGTTTCTCTGACGCTGACGTTTCCCCGGACGCAGACTACTATAACCCGGTATTGGTCTAGCGTTCCTCGGGTCAGGGGGTTTTTGCTGTGTCCGTTGTGTTCTGTTTCGTTGCGGGTTAGGGTTGTGGTTCGTGTTGCCATAGGATCTACCGTTTTGGGTGGAAGCTACCTTTTTTAGGTAATATGGATATAAGGCTTCCGCTTTTCTACTCAAAAAGGTAAAATGAGGAGAATCCCGGACTAATCGGCACCGGGAACAGGCCTGCCCAGCCCACCGGAACCTGTCGTGCCCGCGGGCCGGGCCTCAAGCTGGCTCATGATCATGAGCAGGCTGCGGATCTCGTCAATACCCCGGAGGTTCTTCGTAAGCTGATTGCGGTACTCTTCTCGCTGAGCCTTATACTCGCCCTCTGGGATATCCCCAGACATGAACCTACTTTCTAAGCCAAGAAGGTTCTGAGGTGTGTTGGTGATCATGTCTCGGAGGTCGCGTACTCTTTGAGTGAGGGTCTCACCCAGCTGGGCCATCTTCTCAGCCATGGCTCGATTAGAACGGGTGTACTCTTCCTTGAGCATGGCAAGTCTTTGGCGGAACCCGTTGATCTCTGTAACGACCTTCTCTATTCCTACCTCACTCATAC